>JAHQWZ010000001.1 GCA_029856425.1 Candidatus Thorarchaeota archaeon | reverse complement strand
CACCTGCCAGAGGTACGACTTCGGTAACAGAACTCAATGAAGCCTCTCGTAGCTCTGGTGCAAGATCGAATGCTGCTCGAATGAAGTCTACGCTACTATTTCGAGCAAACTTGGTTAATCTAGAACCCACTATCCATGGTTTGAGTAGAATCTGCAGCGCATCGAGGGACTCGATAATGTAGGTCGATGGAGGAAGGTATTCGCTCTCAATCCGTAATACCCTTGGCATGGCTGAACTGGTTGCTATCTCCTTGATTCTAGCCTTCTTTCTAACTTTTTCCTGATCTATTGCCAACTATCTCCCTCTATGTGTTCGACATTCAACAAGGATACTAGTAAATCCTCGCCATAGGCATATCATTTGGCTCTACGAATCTCTTCGACCGCTTCAGGATTAACTAATGAGGCCATGTCACCAGGGTCCTCTCCCAAGTATGCAGCGCGTATCATGCGTCTCATCACCTTTGCGTTGCGAGTCTTTGGCAGGTCACTGACGAAGAGAACTTCTTTGGGAGTAAGCGGCTTGCCCATAGCTTCAGCAACCATTAGCCTCAACTCCTTACGCAGCGCATCAGAAGGTTCAGTCCCTGGCATCAGAACACAGAAGACTACAAGTTCGTTCAGCTTAATCTTGTGAGGAACCCCAATTGCTGCAGCCTCTGTCACTGCAGGATGAGCTACAATGATTGATTCTGCCTCAGCTGGACCAAAGCGCTTCCCTGCTATCTTGATTATGTCGTCTGACCTTCCCAGAATATACCACAAGCCATCAGCATCAATGGCGGCGAAATCTCCATGCACCCATACATTAGGCCAACGCGACCAGTACGTATCTTCGTAACGTTTGGGGTCCTTCCAAAAGCCACGTGTCATGCCGATCCAAGGGGCCTTAATGACAAGCTCTCCAACTTGATTTCTGACTGGCTGACCGTCCTCATCAAATACATCGGCAGCAATCCCAGGGCAGGGACCTGAAAATGCACATGCCTTGAGAGGTAGGAGTGGATTACCCATGACTATCCCTCCAGACACCTCTGTGCCGCCGGAGTAGTTTATGATTGGTATTCTTTTTTCTCCGACCTTTTCAAATAGCCACATCCAAGGAACAGGATTCCAAGGCTCACCAGTGGAGCCAAAGAAACGCAGTGCAGAGAGGTCGTGTTTCTGAACAGGTTTCTCTCCGTGAGTCATTAAGAGCCTGATGAGTGTTGGAGAAACACCAAGCACAGAGATTTTGTGCCGAGCAACTATTTCCCAGAGGCGGCCAGGTCCGGGGAAGTCTGGAGCGCCATCAAATAGGAAGAATGTTGCTCCAAGAATCAATGACCCGAAGACAAGCCAAGGTCCCATCATCCAGCCCATATCAGTCATCCAGTATATGATTTGGTCTGGATGAAGATCAGTACCAAAAGCCATGTCCTGAGCGGCTTTTACCGGAAATCCGCAGTGAGTGTGGACTGCACCCTTCGCAAGACCAGTGGTCCCAGATGTGTAGATAATCATCAGGGGATCTTCAGCGTCAGTAAGCTCAGTTGAAGCAGATTCTGGTTGTGCTGATACAAGTTCTGTCCACCAATGATCACGCCCTTCCTCCATAGCCACCGGAATATTGGCTCGGTTAAGTACAATCATATGCTTCAAGGTGGGAATTCTCTCCGCAGCCTTATCTGCAACCGGCTTCATGGGGATAATTTTGCCTCTTCGAGAAGCTCCATCAACTGTGAACAAAGCTCTCGCATCTGCATCTGCTAATCTGTCCACAATTGCACTCTCGCCAAATCCCGAGAACAGTGGGAGAATTATTCCTCCAATCTTTACAATTGCCAGAAATGCAACGGCAATCTCAGGCACCATTGGCATGAAAAGGCCAATCGAATCACCTTTTCCAAGGCCAAGAGACCTCAATGCATTTGCGGCCTTGTTGACCTCCAGGTAGAGTTCTCCGTAGCTCATTGACCGAGTTTCGCCTTCCTCACCCTCCCAGATCAAAGCGTTTTGTGATTCCACTGGAGTGCCAATGTACTTGTCAATACAGTTGTGGATAATGTTCATCCTTCCTCCAATGCACCACTGCGGCCACGCAATTCCACGCGATAAGTCTACAACCGTATCATATTCCGTTTGAAATTGGATGTCGAGGTGCTTGAAAACCGCGTCGGTAAACCAGGCAATATCTTCCGTTGAACGTTTCATCAGTTCATCAAAATCGCCAATTCCATGCTGCCGCATGAACTTGGTCAAACGCGCGTTCTCCACATAATCAGATGGGGGACGCCAGACTATTTCGCCACCGAACTCAAAGGTTTCGTCCATTGGAATCCAACATCCCTGAGAGTCTTCTCATAAGGTGCATCCGCCTAATATACAGTAGGGATGCTGTTCTGCGTTGGTGGATTGCCTTAGATTTCAGTAGCTAGATTCTGCCCTCAGAATCGTTTCATAGATCTCGAGCGCTTCTTTTTCTGACTTGACTCCCTTGATTATTGCATTGGCTTGTGGCATGATGGTCACCTCAATCCCTGATGACGAGCGAAGCTTGAGCCACCTCTTTGCCTGCTTCACTTCATATGAACTGGCAAGACGTTCTGCAATCAAGTTCATATCAATCTCAACTGGAGATCCAGGAGTCAAGTTGAAGGTGCCAGAACATAAGGTGGTCACCCTCGGCACTTCAGACTGCTCGACTGATGGGGGAGTCGCATGAATTGAACAGACAGGACAATTATCATCGCGTCCAATGTCAAAGAAATCAAAGCTTAGGGAAGCGATATCGACTACCATGAGACGATTAGCGAGACGGGGTGATTGTCCTGTAGCAAGAAGAACTGATTCTCTAACCTCCACAGATGCGACTATTGACAAGAGTTCCGTGGAAACGCCCACATTGGCACAGGTATAGTCAGAATTATCCTGAGCGTCCCCAGCAAGGCAGTGAAGGCAGCCGGTCTTGCCGGGAATGAAAGTGCTCAGATTGCTGTGATACTCAATCGCTCCGGCGAAGACGTATGGAATCTTTAATTCTACACTCACCCGATTCACAACGAATCTAGTATTGAAAGAATCCAAGCCATCAATAATGATATCAGATCCCTTTAGGAGCGTTGCTGCATTATCCTCCGCAATTGACGCACTGATCGGCTGGAAATCGACATCGGGATTTAGTAATGCAAGATTGGCAGCTGCAGCCTCAGCTTTTGGCATGCCAATGTCGACTGTGTTGTACACGGTCTGTCTTTGAATGTTGGATAACTCAACAATATCCCGATCGATTATTCGTATAGTCCCAAATCCTATGGCTGTCAGAAGGCGAAGTGCTGGGCTTCCAAGCCCTCCCGCACCCACAACAGATACAGTTGACGAAGCTATAGACTCCATATGTGATTCTGAAATGTCGTGGAGGGCAAGCATTCGAGAGTATCGTTCCTTTTGTTTCGAAGTGAGTGTCATGGCTTCCAAAAGATAGGTGGATGCCCAACTTAATCTATCGGAAGGGGGCGCGGATGAGTGTTCGAAAGAAAGCACACCCGGCAGGTCCTGTGTGCTATTTGCTGTACAAATGTGTTCGATACATGGCATATTATTAATTCAGGAGTAATATGATTCAGAATGCTGACGATGAATTTCTGGTATGATTGACTAGATGTTTATTTGGATGAATCACGGGATGTGTGGCATGAATCTTCTACAGAGAATGGGTCAGTATCTTGTCTGGGCTGACAAAACGATTTGGGAGTTAGTACAAAGGCTGAGTAAAGAGGAATTCGATAGACCTCTTGGAGAAAGGGGTGGCAGCATCAAGAAGCGGTATATCCATCTTGCACAGGACACCTGGGAGTGGTATTACGACTGGATTGACAAGGATCCGCAAAACAAACCGAATTTCGAGGGAATGGAGAGAGAGGCACTCTTTGGGTTCTTAACTGATTACATGCACAAGTTCATCGACATGATTGAAGACCGACTAGCAAACGAGATTACATTTGATAGCAAAGGCAAAGACATCACAATAGGCTTCGAAGAGATCTTCTTCCACCTTGTCAATCATGCAGCCTATCATCGAGGTCAGATTGCTATGGGGCTACGACTACTTGGCAAAGAAGTGCAGATGACAGACTATGTCCCATATAGAATTGCAATGGTCTAGCGACTACGCAGATAGCCAATAAAATAGTTCATTACTTCCATCATTCCTGAGGATAAGAATTCCTTTTCGCTCGAACCTATGAGGCGCACCTACTGTAAGCTCGGTTGTGACAAATTCCACCACATTCCACCTAATCAAGGTGTCACCATCCTCTGTCTTTGTTTCTGAGAGGGTTTTGAAGGAGTGTGGGTCTATGTCACTCATTGCTTCATGAACGCCCCTCGCTCCTCCAGAAGCTCTTGTGTCTTTCCTTGGCTTTCTCAGCTATCGGTTCGTGTACCAGCGTGACTAATTCATCGCAATTCCCCGTCATTCAGCAAACCTCCAAATGGGATTTCATTCGAATGATAACAGAACCTCGTCAATAACTCAATACATCTTTTGCTTTTCGAATTGTTGTCATGCATATCAGGAGTGCCGCCGAAAGAATGGTCCCAGTAACGATGACGGGCCAGAGTATGGATCTAGATGTCGTCACATGTAGAGAAGCCTGAACATGTTCTGGTACAGAACTGCCCCAATTGCTGTATACAATGAAATATGTGCCGTCAGCAGGAATCAAAACGTTCCAATCCAACGATTCAACGCCCGTTCGTGAGAATAGCGATCCTGTATTTCCACCATGTACAGTCCAGATTCTATAGTCATTCTCGGACATGATATAGAAGTCTACGACACCATCAGTGGTGACTTCAAGACTTCCTGACAGGGTGTCGTTCTCTATTGTCCATACCTGATAAGACGTGTAACCTGATGCTTCAACCCTTGTATTGTGATAAGCAGAAACAGCAAAACTGCCAGTTGTATAGAGTATATAGGATACAATGAAAGAAACCGCAATGATTGATAGAATTGGTGCAAAGGTTGTCATTCGGCTTCTCAAGAAATGAGTCTCCTGTTTCTGTTCTTAAGTTATACACTCACTACGATATAACGTTTCACAGATGAATTTCACTTTGAGAGAATGACGACGCTCTCTCTGAGCTTGAATGATCTTCGTTGTCCGGAACGGCGAGACCTAGCTATTTCGACATTCTCAATCTTGAAACCAATAGCCTTCGCCATCTGTGCCAGGATGAGGTCTGCAGGGATATACACCCCAGCAATAAGAGAGTCACCGATGACGATGATGAAGCGAGCGCCAGTCTTGAGACCCTCGTATACATTTCTGAAGACTCGATAAACATCATCGAAATACTTCCGGACAACATTGTGCATGTCTTTTCGTCTGTAGCCTTCCTTTGACGTAATCCGATGGGCGATTCTCTCTGCTATCTCTTCTACCCAGACATCTTCATAGCTGTCTAATCTCTCTGAAAATCCTCTGATGATAGATCGAGAAACATTGTCGCAAGCCACCATTTCATCCTTCAGTTGGCCGAGTTCATCATAGCTGTGTACCATATCAAGCCAAGCCATCTCAATCTTGTAGTTAATGACATAATCCAATCCATTAACATATGGAGGGCTTGTTATGGCGATGTCGATAGACTCGGGCTCGTATCGAACTAGTCTCGAGTCGCCTGTTATTACTTCAACATGTCCTTGCGCCTTTTCCCTGACATACACAAGATCTTCGATCATGTCCTGCACCTTTGCTCTGAATAGAATGAGGGGTGTATCATCTGAGACTGCCTTGGTTCTGTCATAACCCAAGCATGGGGAACGGTTCAAGTTGCTGCAGTCCACCAAGATACTTGCAAAAGCTAATCTGAACAGATCCGTTATCTTTGGCTGCTTGACGGCCAATATTGATTGCTTGAGAAGGAGCAGGTTCCTTAACACCCCGGCATTGAAGTGTGATTTCCATCTCTTGAGAAAAGCGGGTGAGCTGAGTTTTGGTTCTTGATTCCAGTCCAATCCTTCAAATTCGCGTCTGACGGCTTTCACATCCAAATCCCATTCAGTCTTTACACGAGCCATGAATGACATCAGTGGCATCAGGTCCACACCAATGGCGTCTATGCCTTTCATCTTGGCGCTTACGAGGACGGTTCCGCTACCCGCGAAAGGATCGAGCACTCTCTGTCCAGGTTTCACATCATAGCGCTGTAACATGTTATCAACAAAGTCTGCCGAGAATCCCTGCACATATGGAGTCCATCTCTGAACTTTCTTCTCCATGAGATGGTTTGCAGAGAATGTAATGCTACTACCACTGTACTCAGATAATTGAACACCATATAGATCTGCGAATTTCTCGTTATATGTTGCAGGACTGATGAACTCGGGATCATTATCGATTTGCTCATATTCCTTTAGAACCCATAGTCCTCTTCCCATCCTTACAACTTTGCCCCGGTCCCGAAGAGCTTGGACACATCCGTCTACTGCTTCTAGATTTTCATCTATCGCTTGTGCAATCTGTTTGAGTGTGATACCTATCGTAAGAGAGTTTCTCACCGTTTCAACTACTCGGTCTTCCAACCCAGACAGGAATAGCACCACCGTTCTGCTGTCTACTCATAGAGGCTTCTGATAAGTCTGCGGGCTTGTTAAAGGATATGCTTGTCAGGATGTTCCCAAGTCTGAGAAAAGAGCAAAGAAATCCTAGACGAGTCATCCCAGCAATTGAATCAGCCATTCATGAATTGGCATCATTTTCTGTATGTGGTCGAAGCAGACATCGACCAGTTCCGGTTTCTTCAAAACGCCTACAGGTATCTTAGGCGAACTAACATAGAGGCCATTGAAACGGAGCAAAGCAGCCCGCGGGTGATTTGCATCACATCCTCTTGGTACGCGTGTGTAGTGCTCACCTCCAACCTCATACCCTTTGAAGGATTTGACATTGTCAATTGCCTCGACCAATCTTGTGCCGAGTTCATTGTTTAGAACAGATTTCCTGTATTTCTCGAGGAGCCGCTTCGGAAACATCCACAATCCACCATGGATTCCTCCACCAGTTTCATCCAATCCTACAAAGAAACCAGGTCTCTCTTTCTTCTTTCCAGGTCCTTCCCAGAACCGAACTCGAAGCCTTGTGTTGTAAGGAGATTTGTCCTTGCTGAATCGAATATCGCGATAGATGCGCAATAACGACCCGCTACCATTGGTACGGGTATCATAGACCATGTCCTCAGAAACAGTGGTAAGTCGTTTGCCAAGGGCAACCACGAAGCTCAGTGCAGGTTTCACTAGATACTCCTGGTAGTCGTTCTTCCGCTCATTGAACCACTCACGATAGTTGTTCTCCTTTAGCTCGGCGAGGAATCCTAGACCTTCTTTTGGAAAGCCTGTGAATGCTTGTATGCCTTCCATTATTTGCCTCCATATCTAATTTCATTATAGTTAATTGGGTTTCCATATAAGTGGATTTGCATCAATGAGCTGGTCTATAGAGTGAGGGGCTAGAGTGTAAGTTCTGACTTGTTCACTGCATGCTTAGTGATCTCAAGATTGCATGATCTTCTTTCTCTACACCATTCTTCACATTTCTGTGCCCAATGTTCTTCTTTATACAGTAAGTGACACTCCTCACAGAGATACAGTCCATCAACTTTCCTTGTCATGCTAGATTATTCTCCTTGAAAACGCGTATCAGCAAGATAACTCTGACCCTTTTTGTCCAGAAACTCCCTTAACCATCCTGAATTGGCATCGGACCTGCAGTCAAACTCAGGGACGAATGGTTTGATGTCAATCAAGGGAGAGCCATCAAGCATGTCTGCACCTCTAAAGAATATGCGGTTGCCCTCTATTTTGATTAGCTCAACTATTGAGATGCCAACTGGGTTTGGACGTGAAGGTGATCGTGTCGAGAAAAGCCCTCGTTCATTCTTATCGAGATATGGCACGACCCTGAGTTTCAGCGGACTCGCTCGATGGAACCAATACACAAGAATCACATGAGAGAATAGGTCCAGGGAGTCCAATCCGTCTATGAACTCTTCTTTGATGATAACCTCTCCAAGGACATCGGATTTGCTGGATTGGATTGGGATCCACTTTCCGGACTCAAAAGGGGTCTTAATTCTGCCTATCGGGCGTATGTTAATCTCCACTGGGTACACCTGCTTGAAAGACTAGCAAACCCATTTACCTTTCATTAAGTATATACCATTCGATTCTGATATCGCCGTTCACCGCAACTCAGAGCGACATTCCTCCATCAACGGAAAGGATGGTCCCTGTACAGAACTCAGCAAGTGCCAAATAGAGAATGCCCTCTGCTATCTCATAAGGAGCGCCTAAACGTCCCATTGGTTGTCTTGCAATGAATTCCTTTCGGGCTGCCTCAGGGTTTGGTAGCTGGGATAGACGATCTGCCAGTGAGGGGGTATCAGTAGTACCCGGACAGATGCAGTTCACACGGATTCCATCGTCTTTGTAGTCCATAGCCATCGCACGAGTCAAGGAAGTTAGAGCCCCCTTTGAGGCAGTATAGACAGCGCGATTACATAGCCCTGTCAAAGCTGCAACCGATGCAACGTGAATGATGGTGCCCTTGTTCTCCTTCAAATAAGGGTAGGCGAATTTTGATAGAAGATATGGTCCACGAACATTGACTGCTATCGTACGGTCCCAGTCCTCGTGACTAGTGTTATCGACACGCCCAGGCAAGACGATTCCGGCATTGTTTACTAGGATGTCCAACCTGCCAAATGTATCAACGGCGGTCTCAATTATCTTCCTTGCAGCTTCAATGTCCGAAACATCCCCTATCACAAAAGCAGCAGACCCGCCATCAGAGCGGATAGCATTGATAACGCTTTCAGCTTCTTCCAGGATGTCATTTCCGATTACATCTGCACCCTCTTTAGCGAATAGTCGAGCAGTAGACTCACCAATACCTGCTCCCACACCAGTCACAATGGCAGTCTTACCCTTCAGTTTCATTTTTCGCCGCCTCGCCCTATTGTGAGCTACTTTTGATCACCAAGACGAAATTCACCAGTATAAGCTTGGAGTGGTGTCAGATTAATCGTTGTTTCTAATATCCCTAGATGATTGCCTTCGTCGTCGCGAAGGGCATAGTATCTAATCAAAAGCTTTCGAGGAGCATCTGCATCGGGAAGGTCTATCCAGAAGTCAATGAAGTCCTCCTCCCCGCTCTTCAAGCGCTTTATGACTAGCTCAACCTTGTCCATGCTCACCGTCGGATGACACATCCTGACATTTCTCCCAATGACCGCAGGCCCTCGTTTGAAGACACGGATACCATGCCTGTTCCAGAATAGGACATTGTCATCAGCATCGATTATGGTGAATTCTACAGGAAGTGTGTCCAACACAGTCGACAGAAAACCCGGTGGCATCCCCTTTAGCGAATTTAAGAGTGGCTCAATCTTCATTCATCACACCCAAATCCATTCCAGTTCAGCGGCCTATTAGTCTGTCTGATTGAAGCGAATTAATTGAGGTTGTCTTCAACAGGTGTTAAATGGTCGTTGTGGCAGACGTGTTGATGGTGTGCTGGTGCACGGATATGAATGATGAAATCGACCAACTCGAAAAGAACCCATTCAAAATATGCATCTGGAAACCAAAGGAGGAGTGTGGAAACTGCTCACTTCACAATGAGATACATTGCGAGATGCATCGAAGTGACACATTGATGTTTGGCGGGAGCGCAATGCTGTTCTTCGTTCCCTCAATTGGGGGCATGCTTCTCGGGGGTTTGTGGCCGTGGGTCATTGGTTATTTTATCTACTGGCTATTCTTCTTCGAGATCTGGGAGAACCGAGTCCTTTGCAGTCATTGTCCATTCTACGCTGAAGATGGTGGTCAGGGTCATACACTACACTGCTATGCAAACTATGGTCTGTATAAGACCTGGCCGTATAATCCAAGTCCAATGAGTCGTTCTCATCAGATTCAGTTCATTATCGCGCTGACCATCTTTGGAGGCTATCCAATTCCATTTCTTATTCTGAGCAACCAGTTGCTCTTTCTGGGTTTGACGATTACCGGAATTGGAGTTTGGTTGAGTGTCTTGAAATTCAAGATTTGTCCGAGGTGTTTGAACTTCTCATGCCCATTGAATAGTGTCTCAAGGGAAAAAGCGGATGCATTCCTCAGACGAAACCCAGTGATGCGAGAGGCTTGGGAAGATTGCGGCTATAGGCTTGGAGAATAAGGTTATACGGTCATTTGGAGAAGTGCTGGAGAATCGGCTTCGCGGGTACTCTATTCATGCCAAGGCCCACCTCATCCTCATCAAAACCCAATGCAAGGCCGAGTATTTGAGGGTAGAACAGGATTGGAAGGTCGAACTTCTCACCATATAACTCTCGTAGTCCTAGCTGCTGAAGATCCAATTGATTGCAGCATGCAGGGCAGACAACTGTGACAAATGCAGCACCTGCTTCCTTCATTGACTTGAGTTTATCTCGAGCAAGTCTTATTGCCAGAGCCTCATCAACCGGTAGTACAGTGGCTCCGCAACATTGCTTCCATAGTGGATACTCGACTACGTGTGCGCCTGTGACTCTGACGAGCTCGCTTAGGACTTCTGGTGTGATCTCAGTCACGTCCCCAGGGCGCAGAAGATGACATCCATAATGAATTGCTATACCAACACCATCAAGTGGCTTTGAAATCTTCTTCCTTATTGAATCAAGACCCACATCTGTATAGAGGACCTCAATGAAATGTCGCGGCCTACTTGTCCCTGTAAACTCAAGACCCTCTGCTTCGAGCTCGACATTAATGCTGGTTCTATATTCTGTATCATGCTTTAGTAGATGATATACATCCTTTAGACTGCCAAAACAACCGTTACAGGGAGTCACAATGTCATGCTCTGTAATGTCAGCCAATGCTAGTGTTCGTGCATTAACCAGAGCCCATCCCCAGTAGTCCATAGCCCTCAGATTTGGACTACCACAGCATGCCACATCATTCAGGTATTCTAGGGTCAGTTCAAAGGACTCGGCAACCTTGAGCATCGAGGCCTCATAATTGGGGTAGTTTGCAGGAACACTGCAGCCCATGTAGAGACTATAGATAGACATCCTATTTGCCTCCTTTGACAAGTCGTCCCGTACGAGTCCCACCAAGGACTCGTTTTACCGCATCAGTGGACAGTCCAGGAACATCGGGTTCCAAGTCCAAATCTTCTCGTTCCCAGTCAGCAGTCACAATATAGAGCTGACCTTTCTCAAGGAGCTCCTTCCCGAGGGCGACTATGCTGTCAGGTATCATATTCTCTTCAGCGGCAAGATTTTTGCAGTCAAAGAAAATGTCTGTGACCCGAACACCTTGTGGACATCTTTCCTGACACTCAAAGCAAGTCAGACAGAGCCAGATCTCTTTGGAGGAAAGAACCTTTTCACGCATGCCAAGGATGATCATCCGAATCAGCTGGTGTGGTTTTATCTCCCAGATATTTGCAACTGGACAAGCAGAGGTACAGGTCGAACAGGCAAAGCATGCTGACAGCTCTTCTCCATTTGGCATGCTCTGAATCTCTTTCCTAAAGCCTCTGTCAAGTTCAGACATATTGATAGGTTCTATGAAGACATCTGGTAATCCCTTCTTTTCACCAGTTTCCGTCATGATGATACACCTCCGGATGTCTTCGCAGACTGTTCTCGTTTCCTGTGTGCGGAGATGAGACCTAGGACCTCAGCCTCTATCTGTTCAGTCGTGAAGTGCTTTCGTTTGATGGCTCCTATTGGGCAAACCACCTGACACTTGCCGCAGCCAGTGCACAGTATTGAACTTACTTCAGCAAGCTGACGCTCGTCATCACGCACGGTCATGGAGATTGCATCGAACGGGCAGACCTTTTCGCATAGCCCACATCCAATGCATAGAGTTTCATCTACAACTGCTTTGTCCATCTGTACACGGACCTTTCCCTTGAGAACATGTGATGCTGCTGCACTCGCTGCAGCCTTGCCGTCAGCAACGCTTGCAGGTATGTCCTTGGGACTCTGACAGGCTCCCGCAATGAAAACTCCCCTAGACTTCGTATTGACTGGCTCGAGCTTCGGATGGAGTTCCTTCATGAAGCCACCTTCACTCCGGTCTACACCCAGCATGTGCGCAAGATGTGCCGTTCCTGGTGATGGATCAATGGCCATTGTCAAAACCACCATGTCGAAGTTAAGGCGTAGCAGACTCCCAGTCCCTTGATCAAACACCGAGAAGCTGATACTACCATCCTTCTCTTCAATCATTTCGCTTGGAAAGCCTCGGACGAATCGTACGCCACTCTCTCTCACTCTTCTGTAGAACTGCTCGTATTCCTTGCCACCTGCACGAAGCTCATGATAGATTATCCACTGGTCAATGTCGTCACCGTAGAGTCTGTGTGTCATCTCAGCATGCCTGAGTGTGTACATACAGCCGAAGTTGCAGCACCACGGTCTATGGTTCTCATCACGCGATCCCGCACAATTGATATAGGCAATGCGTTTAGGACTCTGTTCAAAGCTTGGAGGTAGGAGAATCTTTCCCTCAGTTGGCCCAACGAGACTCAGGAGGCGTCCATACTGGCCTGCGGTCAATACATTGGTAAACTTGCCTCCGCCATATTCAGATAGCTCCTCAATATCCATCTCGACAAAGCCGGTAGCGGCTATTATAGCTCCCACTTTGATTTCAATCTCTTCTATCTCCACGTCATACGAGATGGCGTCGCGTGGACACTTCTCAGCACAGATGGTGCACCCATCTGTCCAATGCGTACATGAGTCCTTATCAAGGAAGAAAACACCAGGGACCGCTTGCGGGAAGGGCTTGTAGATTGCTTTTCGATCTCCGAGCCCGAGATTCCACTCAGCTCGGCCTGTAACAGGGCAATTGCGTTCACAGGCTCCACAGTTGATACAGTCCTCAATACTAACGTATCTGGGCTTCTTTTTGACCCTGACGTTGAAATTCCCATAGTCGCGCTCGACTTCGATGACTTCTGAATAGCTGAGTATCTCAATATTCTTGTGGCGTTCAACTGCTGATAGTTTTGGAGAGAGAATACACATTGAACAGTCGAGTGTTGGAAATGTCTTCTCCAGACGCGCCATGTAGCCTCCGATTGACGTGTATTTCTCTACAAGACAGACCTTGATTCCTTTGTCTGCCAAATCGAGAGCAGATTGAATTCCTGCAATTCCCGCACCTATCACGAGGACACTCTTGTCCACTGGATACTCCTCAAATCCAATGTCCTCGAGTGTTTTGGCTCGTTCAATTGCACCCGCCACCAAATCGTAAGCGACCTTATAGGCGACCTCTGGATCATCACCATGAACCCAAGTATCATGCTCACGCAGATTTGCTTGGGCTAGCCGGAATGGATTGAGGTCATTCTCCTCCAGAATCTCTCTGAATAGCTGTTCGTGGAGCTTGGGTGTGCATGCCCCAATGACGACTCCTGTTAGATCCTTCTCTTTGATCATCTCAGCTATCTTGTCCTGACCATCCTTTGAGCAGGTGAACATATTGGAGGTTGTGAACGTAACCCCAGGATAATCCTTGAAATCTCGGGCAAGTTTTCTGACGTCGATTACTCCTCCGATATTGGTCCCGCAACTGCAAATGAAGACACCAATTCGATGCTCATCCTTCTTCTTAGGCATTCTAGGATTCCACCTCCAATTTTCCTCTCAAGGGGCTCGGTCCTATCTTCCTAATTTGTTCAACAAATTCTGTGACTATCTCTGCAAACCTAATTCCCATAGCAGCAGATGCGAAATCGATATGCAGTCGCCCGCCTAGACCTATCTCCTTAAACACGCTTTGCCAGAAGTGAACAAAGTCTTGCTGCATGAAGTTGCCAGCTAGAGGATCATCACCACCATAATGACACTCGGAGAGAAGGCATCCCGTGACCAATACCCCATCGACACCATTCTCCATGGCGGTCATTATCTGGATAGGCTCAACTGCACCACTACACGGCACCCTCACAGTTCGTATGTTGGCAGGATAATGTAGGTGCATGAGTCCTGCTAGGTCAGCGGCTGCATGGGAACACTCCCAGCATACAAAGCAAATTACGAACGGCTCCCACTCAGTAATGGAAATTGAAGGAGGAGTCACTACATTGCCAATGATTGTTGGTAGGTCATACTTCTTCTCTAGGTCGAGGCAGTCTTCTGGACAAGCTTCAACGCACTTGTTGCATGCTATGCATTTCTCAGTGATCCAGACCACTGATCCATATCCAGACAGACCAGAAGGAACTGGGATTGCCTGAACATCGCCCTCCCCCTTCAGAATCTGAAGAAGAGATATCAATGTTTCACGGTTCTTGGACCTGAACCCTTCTTCAGGTATTATGGCACTCAGATAAGCTGGCAATTGCACCATGAGGTCTATGTCCAGAGCTTCAACCTCACATGCCTCAATGCACTTCTTGCATGCACTACATGACTCCGGTTTGTAATTGATGCTCCCAAATCCCTCCACCTTCTCAGGGACTTCCAAGATATGAGTAGGAGTCTGCACTGCGATGTTACGAATCTTTTGAATAAGACGCCCCCGTTTATCCACGGACTGGCACCTCCTTCTGCATCTTGTCAGGCATTGCTGCCATCATGTATGTGGCTCGAACACGGTCTGGATTCTGTCCTATCTCTCGTAACATATCTCTGGTAAGGCTGACAACGAGCTCTGAGAGATGATCACCAGTCTGGTGATGGCATCCACCGGGTGGGCAATGTGCTACAATGACACGATTGGCCCCAACAACTAGACCTTTGAGAATCTCAATTGGTGAAACCATACCAGCACATGGAAATTGAATGACGTAACTTCCTGTGCCATACTGCTTGCCGACAAACCCGGCCTGGTCAATTGATGCATTGGCACACTCGCTACATGCAAATACGAGTGAGAATGGCTTTTTTCCCTCAAGTCGTTTATGAGTGGCTGCTATTGCCTCAAACCGTGCAAACCAGCTCTCTTTACTGTGAGACTGAAACTCGATTGCCCGAGTCGGACATGCAGACACACAGATACCACAGAATTCACAGTGTGCTGGAATATGCACTATTCGATCATCCATCAGTCGTAGTGCATCATTCGGGCATGCATCCAAACATGCCTTACAGACATCGCATTCCTCATCGTCTATAACTGGAATCCATCCCGAGCGGACCAGGGGGGATCGTACTATCTTGAAGGCCTCAAGGACAGCATTCTGAGCAGAAGCCATGGCATCAGATAGACTCATTGGCATCTTCGCACCACCAGCCACAAAGATGCCACGTCTAGAGGTTTGGACTGGCTTCATCTTGCTATATCTGGTTCTGATGAAACCACTATCGTCACATTCCACTCCCAGTTTTTCAGCAATTTGTGTTGTTTCAATAGTTGGCCCAATCAGCCGAGGGATTGCTACACGATCTGCTATGACATCTCTCTGCATTGACTCCAGAGTATTCTCGATACGGCAGGAGAGGCCCTTATCATTCTCCTTGATACGAGTTACCCTACCGCGTATGAATATGACTCCAGAGTCACGTGCCTCTCGGTAGAGGTTTTCATCCTCAGTCTGAATGTCAGAGTATACGACAATGATTGTGTTGCCCCGAGCTGCTAGGTCCCTGGTGGTTCTAAGGAGATGGCTCCCCTCCACCGAGGACATAGGGGCATCAAAATCAACTGCCACGAGGATTGTGGATCTATCCTTGGCACGTTTCTTCTTTGAATTTGATATAAGACTATCAAGAGTTACAACACGTTCGGACTTCCCGTAACGCATCTTCTTTGCTGAACTTGGCAAAGACTGTTGGTTTCCCGAAGCGATTATTATGGCACCAAATTCTTGGGTCATGCTGCCATCCTTAGCACCATTTATAGTGACTTCATAGGAGCCCAGCTGCCCTCTGACCTCACGAATTTCGCCCCGAATCCTTTCTACATCTAAGATGGTCTTCTGAATTTCTTGAATCTCACTCCTGAGTGTGTCAGCGTCGCTCATGAAGACACTGGTCTGGAGATAGTGGTGTTTATCCAGCTTGAATGGTTCTAAGAGAGTTACCTCAACACCCAGTCGATGGAGGTCTGAGGCCGCTTTCAAACCTGCAATACCGCCCCCTATGACAAGAACTCGACCTACCATGTTCTCAGTGAACTCGGCTTGTGACTCCATATAATCCAATTGCACTGCTGCATCAGATAGTAGCACAATCGCCTTGTTGGTGGCAGACTCCCCCTCTTCAAGGTGGACCCATCCCACTTGCTCTCTCAGTGGAACGAACGCAACAAGGTCATTCTTGATTCTTTGCTTCATAGGGACACCAATAATCTGGGAACTACAGGCGCCTATGACGAGTCTGTCGTCTCCTGAGAGCCCTTTTTCCAGTTCCGCAAGCCCCTCCTCTAGACAGAGATTGTCTGCAACCTCAACTACATCATAGATGGCTTTTGCTTCTTTCCCGATTCTCGTGAAGTCTAACAGCTTATTCAGAGTACCATTGCAGGTGCAGAGGAACAGCTTCTTCATCTAAGCACCTCCTTTCAGGGCCATGTAGACTTCTAACGCAACGGAATTGGCCTCTGCAACACTTCCGGGAATGTCATTTGCACCCGTAGAGGTCCCACAGGCGTAGATACCCTTTAGTGCATTGTGACGTGCAGCAAATCCATACTTGTCAAGAAATGAATTGAAGACTTCACGCTCAGCGGCATGAGGTACTAATGGCGAGGCAAGAACGACAAGGTCTGATTCTATCTCTAAGCGTTTCTGAGATTCAGTGTCTTCAACAATGGTCACAGGAGATCCTTCACGGACTACTACATGATCTGGCTTCCCTCTCACAAAAGTCACATCTGATTCCCTTGCACGCTCGAGAAAACTCTGGCTATGAGTTGGAACACGAAGATCCATGTAGCAAATCGTCACATCTACACCCTGTTCTCTGAGCATGATTGCATGTTTCAGGCTATATGTGCAACATGCCCGTGAGCAATACTCTACTGCATTCAGGTCTCTGCTGCCAGCGCAGAGTATCATTGTTACTGACCCTACTTGCCTTCCTGATGCGGTAAGGGCTTTTCCATTGCTCGGTCCCGCTGAGTCCAGAAGACGACCGAGCTCTCTCTGTGTAAGAACGTCTTCGCAATGGCCATAAGCATAACCAGGTAGTACACTAGGAGAACTTTCCTCTACTCCTGTCGCCAAGACCACAGCATCAGCCTTAATGGTCCGGGTTTTGCACTTCTGCTCCAAGTCGATGGCATCGACTTTACAAACATCAACGCACTTGCTGCACTTTGTGCATGAGTTCATGTCAATAATAGGAGCGAGAGGAACTCCTTGTGGAATTGGGCGATACACAGCCCTTCTAAGAACTCTACCTAGATTCAACTCATCAGGAACTTCAACATCACAGACATTGATGCATTCTAGACAGACAACACACCTATCGAGTAGTACATACCTTGGCGTTGTTTTTAGAGAGACAGAAAATTTGTCACCCTCGTGCTTGATTGATCTTACTTCAGTCAGAGTATGAAGACTTAGCTTTTTCTGAGTTCCTAGAAGGCTTCGATACTGACATCTCCGATGATGCCCACTAAACAACTCTTCACATGCATCAAGACATAGAGCACAGTCATCTGTGGGAAATACCTTTCCAAGATGTGCAGAGAGCCCTCCCACAGTGGCCTCTTTCTCTACAAGGTGGACTCTCAAGCCCAAATCAGCCAGTTGATGGGAAACCTGTATTCCTGCTAGGCCAGCGCCAACAACTATGACTGTATCCCCCATCACTTACCAACTCCCATCTTCTCCAGCAAAGGCTGAATCTTCACTCGATGGTATCTCCTGGCATTTTCTACAACCAGGTCGGACATTCCCATCGCAAGAGCCATCATCTCACCCAGATAGAGAATAGGAAGGCTAAATTCTGGGTCCAGATGTTCGATAGCCTTCTTCTGCTGCATCTCCATCTGGGTATAACAGGTTGGACACACTAACACGATGGCATCAGCACCTGCATCTCGTATCTTTAGCAACTTCTCACCCGCTAGAACAAAAGACTTAGACTCATCCGAGGGAGAGATTGGCGCTCCACAGCATGCCATCTTATCAGGATAGTCTACTGGCTTGGCACCTGTCACCTCAATCAGATCTTCCATCCACATCGGGTCCTCTGCATCATCCATATGGGTCGCTTCAATTGGCCTTACGAGATGACACCCATAGTGGGCTGCAATAGAGAGGTTCTTGAGAGGTTGAACTATGCTCTTTCGAATCCTTTCTAGGCCTACATCCTCATGCAAGACATGCAAGATGTTTTTTACAGCTACCTCTCCCGTGGCTATCATGCCGATTCTTTTTAGCCTCTTATTTAGCCGCTCTCGAGTTTCATTGTCAGATTGAAGTGTGTACCTGACCATAGATAGAGTATGGAAACAACCACTACACAGTGCCATTGTGTCTCTTCCAGTGGACTCACTAACTGCAATGTTTCTAGCCCCAACAGTCAGCCATGCCTCATAATCCACTCCTGTAAAGGTGGTTGGCTCAGGACAGCAAGTGTGTCCTTCGTCCGCGATCAGCTCGATATTCAGACGCCTTAGAACCTCGCGCATTGTTAGCTCAAAGTGCGGAAGTCTGAAGGGGATCATGCAGCCGGGAAAGTAAGTGTATTCAATCGCTTTACTCATCCCTATCGCCTCCATAAATTGACTCGATATTCTCGAGCTTCTCAACAAGACCTAGGTCCTTGAGAGCCTCAGCAAGCTGCTTAACAGGTGGGCTTCCAAGAGAAGGGAGACCCATCTTATCACGAGTCTTGAGCATAGGGTCACTGACTTGGATTGTACGACCCTCTGACAAGATGGTCCGGGCTCTGTCTAATGCAGTTTGGGGAGTGTTGCCTGCCACCAAACCCCTGACCTTAGCGAGTATCAATATCTGAGGTATCTTGACATGTTCGGGACATCTCACCTCACATTGCTCACAGGTCAGACAAGTCCAGATGAGTTGGTTCTCCGCAAGAGACTCATCTGCCAATATGACTTTCTCAAGGAAAAGACGTGGATTGAACGATTGGTCAATCTCAGCGATTGGACATGCCCCAGTGCACCGTCCGCATTGATAACATCTTCGCAGTGTTTTCCCTTCTGGTTGTCTGAGAATCCAGTTCCTAAACTCAAGGTCAGACGATACGCTACTAGGAGTCAAATCTATCAACTCGCATTTTGCGAACCGCAGCTTAAATTGGTTCCTCATTAAGCGACTGGTGTCAAGTGAATCAGTATTCATTATGCCACTATTTGGGTGTTTTCTTTGAGCGCGAATGATCGATGCCGATTCTGAATTGCATAATCAACCTAGTTGTGGCAAAATCAGTTAGATGAGTGCTATTATTCTCAGAATTACCGAGCAATCGGGTTTAAGAGTACAGTCGCGTTTCTTGGAATGTGGCTAGAAATGGCCACAAGAGTCGTTCTCTTGGGAACTGGCACGCCCAATATTGATCCAACTCGTCATGGACCGGCTGTTGCTGTCATAGTAGAAGGATATCCATACATCATCGATTTCGGTCCAGGGGTAGTAAGACGAGAAATTGAGGCAGGCGTGCTTGGCTCTGCATATCGCTATTGAGAAAACCGTCATATGATGGTTGAAGAGTCAAATAGCAAATCATGTATTTTTCATCAGAGGTTTTGTGGGATGGCTTCGCTTACTGAAAGTGTGAAAGAACTTGAGAGAAAACTTGTTCGCCGCCCAACAGTGACCAGCTTCATCGATTGTACAATATGTCTCAATGTAGGCCCAATCAGCAAGGAGCGCAATACTCTAAGGCGAGGTAACCCGGGCTAAGTCATAATGATTCAATACAGAGGTGACAACCTTGGAGAATGACAAGATTTCGAAATCCTTCTCATTGCTGTCAACACCACTATTGGCTGATGCCTGTATTCGTCTTGGGCTGCCTCCAAGAATAGGGCCGCCTGGCATCAAGCTGATTGATAGAAAGATGCGAATTGCAGGCAGATCACTTCCATGCCAGCACTTTGGGAGTGTAGACATCTTCCTTGAGATCATGGAGGATGCAAATAATGGAGACGTGCTAGTGGTTGACAACGGTGGTAGAAACGATGAAGGATGTATAGGAGACCTCATTGCATTAGAGGCGAAAGAACGTGGACTTGGAGGAATTGTTGTCTGGGGCTCGCACAGGGACACCAAGGAACTGATGGATATGAGGCTTCCAATCATGAGTTATGGCACATATCCTGCTGGACCCCAAAGAGTCGACCCCCGCAGTTCAGATGCCCTAGATCTAGCTAGGTTTGGAGGGGTGACTGTGATTCGTGAAGATGTTGTATTCGGAGATTCTGATGGTGTCCTCTTCATATCAATCGAGAACACTCCCAATGTATTGGAAGTTGCGAATCGCATAATGGAAAGAGAACAGAGCCAGTCACGGAGAATTAGAGATGGAAAGAGTCTAAGTGAACAATTGCAGCTTAAGAGTTACCTACTTGCTAGAGAGAAGAACCCATCTGTCACATTTAGACAACACCTCAGAAAGATTGGTGGGGCTGTCGAGGAGTAGCATCACTCGAAGCAGTTCTCGAATAACTTCAAGGTGATACTAGGGTGATACAATAGAAGGCTCACACGGCTCATTTGCATAGCCGAAATATCACTATAAGTGACAAAAAGCTAGTATAACCGCGCTGCCTCACATGAATGGAGGGAATATCTATTTCACTCGACCCTCTCCGTAAGCAGTTCAAGGTTTGCTTGATTGGCGACGGATTTGTAGGAAAGACGAGTATTCGTCGAACATTTTTAGGCCAAGTATTCAAGAGAAGTTACATCGCGACTCTGGGAGTGGATTTTGCCCAGAAAACTCTTCAGATGGATAAGAAACCCATTTATTTGATAATCTGGGACATCGCTGGCCAACCTCTGTTTCAAGGCCTCCGAAGACGGTATTATGATGGAAGTAGTGGTCTGATTCTTGTGTATTCCGTGGTAGACAGAGAATCCTTCGACAATGCATCAAAATGGCTTGTTGAAGCCCACGGATTCATGGGCGATCTACCCCCTCTCATTATCGTTGGTAACAAGATCGACCTAAGGCCAAATCATCCGAAAGAAGAAACCGTATCATACGAGGAAGGGTTGGAATTCACGGAGAGATTTGGTGAGAAGATGAATACCCCGTCCATCTTCATCGAGGCATCAGCATTGACTGGAGAGAATATAGATGAGGCCTTCAAGAAACTTGCTGAAATGATGATTGACAAAGCAGATGGCCGTCTCATTGGTTTGAAGAAGATTGCACCTACAAAACTTCGAGAAGATAAGCCCACTCCCATAGAAGATGTACAACCTACTTCTCCAGAGCAAGCTCAGATCCAGCAGACGCCCAATTCTGATTTCATAGCACCTTCAATACCAGATGAGGCTAGAAGCAGTGAAACGGTATTTCCTTTGGAGAAGAGTGGACCTGAAGTTGATAGAACTGTATTGTCAGCATCCGATTCTGCTCCTCAAATAGAACAGGTTGAACGACCATCAGCCGAGATTGTCAATCTACATGCTGAGCTGAAGAGAGCTGAATCGGAACTAACGAACGTCATATCGGGACTGGATACAGCCCTTCTCAATTTGAGAAATACTGTGCATGTCAAGAGAATGATGTATGAACATCTGAAACGGCAAATCAGTAAGACAAGGCAAGAGTGGGCAGATGCATATGACGAATATGTGAAGACAAACCAGCGAAAGAAGGATGAATTAGAGCAGAAAGGTAAACATATAGAGGCTATTCGAGAGCGTATCAAGAGAGCAGAGGGTTCAGAAACAGAGTAGGACTTCATTGTCATACAGTAGAACCTATCAACATTGTTCTTCATCATTAATTCAATAGCTCGCTACGAGCCTCGATGTGACTTACGAGGTGCAATTATGGCGGAGAAACTAAGACTTTCTGCAACTATCCCTGCAAAACCAGATGAAATCTACGAATCTTGGTTAGATAGTAGGAAGCATAGTGAGATGACAGGAAGCGAGGCGAAAGTCCTCCCTAGAATCAATGGAAAATTCACGGCATGGGATGGCTATATTCAGGGAACTACCATAGAAATGGAACTGAATCGTAGGATCGTTCAAAGATGGCGTACAACCGATTTTCCATCGAACAGCCCTGATTCTGTAGTTGAAGTCGTTCTGGAAGAAGTTGAGAATGGGACAAAGGTGGTGTTGATTCACACAGATATTCCAGAGGGACAGAGGGAGGACTACAAGACCGGGTGGAAGGAATTCTATTTCGATCCTATGAAAGAGTACTTCAAGTCGAAGTAAAGAGGATCATCTTTTCTGTAGGGGTCAGATTCCAACAAGACAGGTTCAGTTTCGTTCTACTCAGAGATGTATTCTTTTATGCTCAGAAATCTCTGCAGAGGGTTGTGAGATGAATGAATGAATCAGAGTCCGCTGACAAAGATCTACGAGAACTTGTACATGATATCAGAGCGGCTCGTTCAAATCCTAAGAAGCTAAATGCTTTACTCGACATATATGAGAAGGATTATGGGACTGAAGCCAATGAAAGAGTTCTGGAGATAATCGCCGAGAAGACCAGAGAGGCTTGGGCTGAAATTGCTCTGGAGCAAGAACGTAATGATATCGATGGCATTCTTGATACACTCTGGAAGGCCTTTGAGTCTGCTGGTGGAGAGTTTGCTGTCGAAAGGTCTGAAGACTCGGCACAGATTCATTGCACGAAGTGCCCAGTGGCGGACACCTATCTTGCGATTGGAAGGCCTGAGTATGGACTGATATTTCATTGCAGCACTGATCCGCACATTGTAGCTGGATTCAACCCTGAAATGGAATTTAGAATTACAAAGAAGCTGATGAACGGGGATGCCTGCTGCGACCACTATTATCGACTAAAGTGATTTTCAAATGACTTCCTTTCATCGATTAGTGGCCTTTATCCATCTTCGAATCCTTGTTTTTGCCCACCGATAATGATTAGCAGAGTTAGCAAGAATAAAGCCTGCAATGTTTCCAGTTCCAGTCCATTCAAATCTGCCAACCTCATACATGTCTTCTTCGGGGATTCCGTTGAGTGTGTCGAGCAGTCTTTCATATGAGGACTGAAACTCTGACTTTACATCAGCAAGGGTACGATTCTGATGTTTTTCGAATACCTGTTGATTCAAAATGCGTAGTTGACTCCATTTCAGTCCTGGTGCAGGCGTTTCAGGAGCTTCGCCACGAAGTCCAGCTTCATACCATCCAAGAAATCTTTGCTCCTAATCAAAGAGGTGCGCCATAATATCCTTCACCGACCATTCTCCAATAACACCACGGACCAACATATCTTCGTCTGAAATAGATGCGAGGTTTTTCTCAAGCCTCCGCCGTTCAGTATTGATGCTTTCTAAGATTCTCTTCTTTGTCCAGCGACGTTTCATTGAATGACTCACTCCAAGTCTGATTGAGCTATTGATTACAGCTGTGGAGAGTCCCGACCGCATCTTCATGACGATCATCTACCAGTGTAATCCCCCATAGTTAGACATAGCACATGTACTTCAATTCGAGGTTTTTCACATACCTAGAGAGTAATGAGATTATGAAACGATCAGCCGCGTGATTCTTCTGATGATTCAATTCGTTCAGAAGTCTTGTTTCGGCTAAAACAGGGATCTTTGCCGGTGAGAACAGAAAGAATCAATCTTGTCAATGGCTTTGACAGCAATAGGAGTAGTTTGTCAAGTTCGTCCTCTGTCTGTTCACGCTTATTCACCCTCCATCGACTCCAGTTCCTCTACTTTCTTAACGACTGTATCTGCGAGAATAAGAGCACAGGTAATAGAAAACATCAAAATCATGAGCGCTGCGACTCCAGGAGCCGAAACCCATCCCGCTCCAGCAGCAACAGAGATGAAATAGAGTGCTGTGAATATAGCGGATATTAAAGCAAAGCCTTGAAGCGCCAAGAAATTCCCTCTATTGGGAGACCGAAGGAGAAACCAGCTCTCGGAGATGAAAAGAAGAACAGAAAGTCCGAGGTCATAGTCCCGTGCGAGATTAATCATCTTTATAGTTGAGCCTATCGTCAGTATGAAACAAACCACAAAAGAAACAAAGGCTGCAACATATCCAAGACTTCCTAGTGTCAGTAGCACTATAATAAAACTAAAAATGGTGCCAGCGAATCCAATACCGATTCCCATCTGCATCTTAAACAGTTCAAGTTCCTCTCTGGGCTTCATGGAGAGGGCTGCTGATAACACACCGTATCTGTCAACCTGAGGTTCTTCTCTGACTTGGTCGATGAGGATAAGGGCGTTCTTGCCAAGAGCGCTTATTTTGTACTCGCCGTTCACGCTTTCAATCAAGCCCGCTTCTACGAGCTCCTTGAGATGATAGTTGAATGTACCGCTCTCAAGAGACGGATCTAAACCTAACACCTGCATTATCTGTGTGTATGAAGCACTTCCCTTTGTTGCTATCAGACGAATAATCTCTCTTCTCGTGGAGTTTGAGAGAGCCTTCAGCACACCTTCATCATGTCCCCGCAATGTGTTCATCTTTAACATCAAGTAGCGTCTTGCTTTTTAGTTATATAAGCTGTTTTCACGAAGTTTTTCGACAAAGGCTATGCCAAGCGATCTATGGGAGATAGGCAGATTCTCCCGATTTTTGAGGTCGGATGTGTTTCCTGTATCGGGCCATTTATAATGAATCAAGATTCATTATTTAATTCGATGATTCGTTCTTCATAGACTGATAGGAAACAGGTGTCCTTTATGAATGACGCAAAAGACTTGGTACCACCCGAAGTTAGAGAAAACATGAAAAATGTGAAGCATAAGATTGTGGTGCTTTCTGGCAAGGGCGGAGTTGGAAAAACCACAGTGGCTACAAATCTGGCGATTTCCTTTGCTAGGAAAGGATTGATGTCCGGGATTCTTGATGTTGACATATATGGGCCAAACGTACCAAAGCTATTGGGTCTCGAGGGCATTCATCCAGAGGCAGATGATGAGAGAATTCGCCCTGTGATTGGGCCACTCAATCTCAAAGTAATGAGCATGGGATTTCTGCTCAGGCAGACAGATGACGCAATTGCGTGGAGAGGACCACTTGTCGGAAAAGCCATTCGTCAGTTCCTAAGTGACGTGATGTGGGGCGAAATGGAGGTTCTGGTCGTGGACTTACCTCCTGGTACAGGAGATGAGATACTGAGCATTCTTCAGTCAATCCCGGATATTGATGGTGTGATTATAGTATCGACACCTCAGGAAGTAGCTGTGCTTGATGCTCGCCGGGCGATTAGACTTGTGGAGAGAATGGGTGTGCCTATCTTGGGCATCATTGAGAACATGAGCGAATTTGTGTGCCCAAAATGTGGTGAAACATACAAGCTGTTTGGAGAAGGAGTGACTCAAAAGGCAGCGGAAGATTTCGGAGTGCGTCATTTAGGGTCATTACCTCTGGATCCCCGAATCATCAGCCTGTCTGATAGGGGGATACCGTTTGTGGTGGAGGATCCGGAGTCCGTGTCGGCCAAAGCCTTTGGCTCAATAGTCAATCAAATCAGTGAAATAATAGGGCTTCAAGAATAGCTCAGCTGCTTTTCCTTTTCTCAGCCGTCCCAGGTAGATGCCTCGATAGCTCTTCTTGCAGCAATCACCAGATTGTATGCACGTGTGAGAAGTTTAACCGCATCATAGTTCCACACCTTATTGGAAAGACTCCACTTGATTTTCAGTTCACGATACCTTCTAGAGAGAATCGAATATCGTTTTCTAAGGGTCGTTAATTGTGCATCAGGAGCTTTAGCTTGTGTACGCAAGTCTTTGGCCAGCGTTTCTATATAGGATATGTCTTGCGAAAGCGTTCGAACAACAGCATCATGTACATTAGAATGATTATTCATTAGTTTCAGCCTAGTCCATCGTGATACATCTGCTCCAAGAACGCGTAACTCCTCACTTACTCTTCTTGAGGACATCAACTTATTCGTTTCATCAGATTCCAGGATTCTTCGTCTGTCCTTTGATTTGAGAACGGGGAATAGGAGAACTCCAGGCCGGAGACGAATGGAAATCGACTTCCTGACTAGTCGTTCAACTCTCTTCTTCTGGATTGCGGTGGGATTTTTGAACCGGTAGGAGATGACTGCATAGACACGTCTGCTACTGGCATCTTCCCCACGTTCACTGACGCTGGGGATTTCACGAGCCTTCTGAAAGAAAATCGTTGGCAGAGTATGCAAAACTGATGGGCTTTTTATTAATTGACCATGTATGAGAAATACCCCTCTTGCGACTCTGACTATATTCCCAAGAGCTTTGATTTTCTTCGCTGATTCCTTGATTGTCTGTGCATCTCCAAGAACTACAATGAGCCGTGACTGCCCTCTCATTGTGGTGCCAAGTACACTGGAATCGGATACATCCGTATCGCTCACTATAGATCAGTTCTCCAAAAGGACAAATAGTGACACATCAACTCGCATATCATATTCGCTAATATTCTTGTCTACGATGCTATTAGTCCCATTAATTCAGTAACTCGCTTGATAATTGTCATATAATTGAAAAAAGCCCTCATTATGCTTGAAATTTGATTTTAAGAGTTCTTTCGAGTCGTGTTTTGAACAGTCATTCTTTACTTTTTATCGGATTAACATTGTATGAGGTGAGCTTCATGTATTTCGACGATGAAGACATCTGGGCTGATGATGACGACGATTGGGACGACGATGATTGGGAAGATGACGATGAATAATAGAATAGTCTAGTATTCTCAAAATCCATTTCATTGATCATCCTCCATCATCGCTTTCCATTTTGAAAAAATTGGAGATAAGCAAATGGCAAAGAAGAAACCAGCAGCAAAGAAGAAGAAAGCTGAACCAAAGGCAGCTGAATCTAAGAAGAAGAAGAAATAGCATTGTAACTGGGATGCGCTTAATGCGCGTCTCGTGCTGTTTCTCACATAAATTGATTTTTGTTTTTATAATTTGGGGGTAGAGGACAAAAGGCACAGCTGCCCAGTACGGGAAGGTTAGGCTAAATGGAAAGAGATAGATTCAAGATTGGCGCCCTTATTAGAATGTGCTTCACTGGTGATTCTACTTGCAGGCCATGGCAATACTCCTCAACATCGGACTCCTTGCCTTGGGCCTTATCATGCTCAGTCAAGGTTCTGAGTATTTTGTTGAGGCAGCATCAAAGCTAGCAAGAGCAGCTGGTGTTTCTGAGCTGATCATTGGCCTCACGCTTGTGGCCATTGGCACCTCTTTGCCCGAAATAGTTTCGAGTTCTTTGGCAATTGCTGTGGGAAGTGCAGACTTGGCTGTCGGAAATATTCTCGGGAGTTGTGTTGCAAATCTGACATTAGTGGTTGGTCTAAGTGCCATCTTTGCACCCCTGGCGTCGAACGCAGTGATACTAGATCGAGATACTAAGATAATGATATTCATTATTCTCTTTCTAGGATTCGCTTTATTTGATCCATTCACACCTGCGCAAATTACAGCCTATGAAGGTATCATTCTGCTGCTCCTCTTTGTCACTTATATTCTATTTCTGTATGATAGCCGAGATGAATGCGAAACGTGCTACCAATTTGAGGTATTCGTCGACTTCCTAATCAGGCTAAGATTCCTCACAACTCTCCGCGGCCTTGCTCGTAGACCCTCTCCACACGAAGCTGTCATACCTGAATACCATAATCAAGAAGTTGATGGCAAATCGACGTCACAAAAGCATGCCAATCGACCCTATCGTGATATCATAATCGTCGTTCTCGCCGGGATATTTGTCATATTAGGGGCTCAAATTGCCGTCCAAGGAGCAGTCTACATCAGCCTTTCGTGGGGAATAAGTGAGGGGGTAATAGGACTATCAGTGATTGCATTGGGAACATCTCTGCCTGAAATCATGGTTTCAATAAACAGTGCGCGAAAAGGATTTGGCAGACTCCTCATTGGCAACGTTATTGGTAGCAACATCGTTAACATCACTTTGGGATTGGGCTTCGTGGTCTTGGCCGTTCCAGCTTCAATAGACCTACTGACTGCTGGATTGTTGGTTGGACTTTCGTTCCTAATCGCAATTCTATTCTACTATATCATCAGGAGAGACTGGCGGGTGACAAGGAGGGAGGGGGTTGTTCTTATACTGTGTTATATCTTCTTCCAAATTACAGTCTTTAGCATTCTGCAACTCGGATTCTAGCTGCCTTCCTGGCTTTGGAGTGTTGAGATCAAATCAACTATCTGGTCAGCATCTGGAGCAGGACTCTGTTCATCATGAATCCATTTGTATGCGATCTTCCCCTTCTTGTCTATAACAAACACCCCTGCACGGGTGACCATCGTCAGTCCTGCGATTCGCTCTGTCAGCGTGCCATATGCTTTAGATACCTGACGGTCAAAGTCACTGAGCAGAATGTAAGGAATCTTCGCATGCTCAACGAATGTGCACAGTGTTTCAACTGGTTCAGTAGATACACCAACAACAGTCACCTCAACCATACGGAGTGATTCATGAAGAGATTCGAAAATCTTGGAGAACCCGCGCGAGAAGAAGGTGAAGGTATCAGTAAGAAAGAACAAGACAATGGGACTGTCTTCTAGAGAAAGCAGTTGTAACGTTTCACCTTCAGTGGATAGCAAGGCGAAGTCTGGGGCTGGCTCGCCCACCTCAGGAGGATTCGAATCATTTGACGTCATGTTGAGATGATAGGTTCCTGTTTGAGAGCATATTTGTGTATCGCATCGCTGTCAGGACTAGAAATCATAATGCAATTGTGCCTAGAAACAGCTAGGAGAAGTAATTCATGCCAAGAAATTTCACACGGTCAAGAGTATGATTCACCATTCACTTCATTAGACTGAACAGCAGATAGCCCTCACAGAATGGAGTTATGAAATGACTTGATGCCACGGCGTGAAACTGAGCTGTCACCTGAAGAAACAGAGAGAGCTTTACGGAACATGGTGAAACAGGGCACTGCTGCTCAAATCAGGGTCACTCTTACAGAAAGCGTCTTCTTAGTTGCATTCGCCCTTCTCTTGGGCGCTCCAAATACTGTGATAGGCATCCTTGCGGCAATTCCAGCAGTAACCCAGTTTCTGCAGATGCCTGCGGTGATTCTCATTGAGAGGTACAAGAATCGACGACGATTTAATTTCATCACACAGCTTGGTAACAGATTTGGCGTTCTCCTTATGGCACTGATACCATTCATCTCAACCCTAGAGTTTGGGATATTCCTTCTTATGGGAGCGCTAGGCATTCAAGCTGTTTTCACGGCTCTCGGATCGCCCAGTTGGAACTCATGGCTAAAAGACCTAGTACCGCAGGAAAGGCTAGGCAGATTCTTCGCGATTAGAATGGCGGTCATGGGGATTGTAGGTATTATTGTGTCAGTTTTTGGAGGCCTATTCATTGGTGACTGGACCATCAGGAATCCTGATGGCATTATGTGGGGATATTCCATACTCTTCTTTTTTGCATTCTTGGCAGGGATAATTGCAATTTACTATACCATAACGACGCCTGAACCACCAATGCTCACAACCCATGAGAAGATGAGCTATTCAGACCTCATGGCTAAACCATTTCAAAATAAGAACTTTAGAAACCTGTTGTGGTTCTCTGCAACGTGGGGCTTTAGCACAGGACTGGCAGCACCATTCTTCACAGTATATCTACTTGTGAGGCTGGGACTTGACATCCCTATCGCCGCAGCTCTAGCGGCTCTGACTCAACTGACAAGTGTCATCTTCTTCAGATTCTGGGGAAGATTGTCTGATCGCTTAAGCAATAAATCCATACTTCAGGTGACAGTGCCACTATTCATGTTAGGAACCTTTCTCTGGACGTTCTCCTCGATAGCAGCTGACTATAATCTCACCATCCCTCTCCTAGTCATAATTCATATCTTTACGGGATTCTCCGCCGCTGGTGTTAATCTCACGTCTAACAATATTGGACTAAAGCTCTCCCCCAGAGGTCAGTCATCCGTCTTTATTGCTGCAAAAGGAGTTGTGGCGGCAGCCACAGGCACAATTGCGCCCATTCTGGCAGGTGCATTGGCTGACTTCTTTGACCTGTATCAGCTATCATTTTCTATCACATGGGTCAGCCCAACGGGTGTGGTAGTAGTAGATGCATATCGACTCATGGGACTTGACTTCATCCTCATACTCTCCGTAATCTTCGGAATCTTGGCCCTCTATAGGCTGGCATATGTAGAGGAACAAGGCGAAGTAGATGAGAGAGTCGTAATAGATGCAATAATGGCTGAAACCAGGCGGAATGTAAAGACGATTTCAACAGTCGATGGGCTCCGTCATACATTTGAAGCACCAATTAAACTGACACGTAAAGCAGTTAGACGAAAGAGAACCAAGAAGCGGGACGACCAATCCGTCGACCCAAGACCAGCCGGTCAAGAGGACCATGTTGAGTGAAATGGAAGGCCGGATCAAGAATTAGCAAAGAAACTTCAGTAGAGAATCGAATTTTGATGGAGGATATTCAGATTCGCAAGTTCAAATCCATTTTCTTCTGCGGAAGGCAATTATGAGAAGCAGGCCAATCACAAGCATTGTAATGACAACAATTGGATAAGCATAGTCAATCTGAAAGGGCATATTTTCAAAATTCATCCCGAAAATGCTTGCAATGAATGTGAGGGGCATGAGAATGGTTGATACAATTGTCAGAATCTTGACTGTTTCATTCGTCTTCGCATCAAGGCGCAGGAGATGAATTTCCAGCATGTTAGCCAGATTCTCCTTATAGGCATCTGCCATCTCTCCAACATGAAGCAGATGATCGTAGAGGTCCCTGAAGTATGGGTGTGATGTTTCCACAACAATCTCTGACTCTTCTCGTATAAGTTTTGAAACTGCTTCTCGGAGCGGCCTGACATTTCTCTGATAGACTCCTACTGTATGTCGTAGCTTGTATATCTCATTGAGTGACGTTTTGTCCCATGATTCTGATGTGTCCTCGAGTGCTTGGATTCGGTCATCAAGTTCATCCATTACGTCTATGTATCTATCAACCAAGGCATCAATCAACGAATACCCCAAGAAATCGGACTTGCTGTTTCGTATTCGGCCTTTTGGATTTGAAAGCCTTGTCCTGATATGAGAGAATATTTCGATATTGCTTTCTTGAAATGATAAGACGAACTCGGAACCAACTAATACACTAACCTGCTCAGATTCCATTTGTAGTGATGAAGCTAGTCTAAAATCTCTCAGAATAAGAAGAAATTGATCAGACCGGGCGTCAAGCTTGGGTCGATGCTTGGTATTTAGAATGTCTTCAACAAGAAGAGAGTGAATTCCGAACTGTCTGCCAAGCTGCTCAACCGATTGCTTATCCTGGAGCCCTGCAAGATGCACCCATCTTATCAGAGTAGAATCTGTTGGTTTCACAATATCACTGATAGAGCACTTGTCATGTACTATCAGTTCAGTTGGACTAAAATCAATCATAGTGATTATCGCAGAATCTTCTAGTCGGATATCAGAATCGTCGGATGACATGAAAAAGATAGTAGGCATTTCCCGCTTATTACTTATCAGGGATGGTTTAGTGTTTCGTATCCTTTAGCTTGTCCTGATGAATAGAATGAGAGGAACTCCTCATATGATAGCTGGAGGCGTCTACAGATTATTCAATCATTGACTCGCTTTGATTCGGTACTAAATTGAGGCGCCTCCTCCCAGCATACATGTGCAGATGATTGTGAGGAATAGGAAGATAATAACCACCAGTGTGTAGTATGAGAAGAATTCCTCAGCAGTCATTTGATTCGTCGTGCGATTTTTTGGCCCCCGCTTCCGTTGACTCATGCTTTCCCTTTCACGTGTTTCCTTGACAGGGACTGTCCTCCTTCGCGTCGTGACTGTGCTCATCTTGCATTTCCCCCCTTGGCTTTACTAATCGAGAATGCGTTATGGGTACTCATCTTTGCCTGTAATTTGTTCTGAATGTATCAGGATATGCAAAGCTCGGTATTGGCCCTTCGGATCTAATTTCAAGAGATTGAATCGGTATGTTGATAGATTGCATCCATGTGTGTGGGTACATCCATACCTCAACAATGCTTCCAGGAAAACCTGCTGACTCTGGAACACGACCCCGAAAGGTATTCCTATGTGGTGATAGGCTAATCCTATAGCCCGCCGTTGTACCATCCTTCAAAGTAACTCCACCCTTATAGCTCCCGGTCCTGAGACCATAGAACTCCTTAACATATCTCGGCACATAGAATACATTGTAATGACCGGCACCCTTTCTCAGTCTTGTTAGGAATCTCAATGGCAATGTAGAATTCACCTCAATCTGGCTCTGACTATGAAGTCATCAGAACCAATGTATACGTATGTAAACAAAATGTATATAAATATATCTACAATTGTATGCAAATCGGTATATGAATCTAAGGAAGCTGACCGTATGACTAGCGACATTATGATTAGAGTGCCAAAAGAACTAAAGAATCGTTTTGAGAATTTGGAGAAGAAAGAATCCTGGAAGGGCTTTGCCTCCTTTGTGAGAGAAGCAATACGATCTCATCTCGATCATCATGAGGAAATTGATAGGGCTAACAATCGGAGGTCTTCTTGAGGTTCCTGAGTATTATCTCTGTAAATTCAGGCATTGTAAAGACAGCGGCCACCAAATAGTCTGTAAACAGATTTATAACTATTTGATTACATTTTGCATACGTATGAATACAATTGTATGCAATATGGGTGGACGACGTGCTGAAGGGAAGTGTAAACCATTCTCGACCTAAAGGAAATCAACAAAACATGGGAATAGTGGATTGGGTTGCTATTGAATCCGAGTGGGCATACTGGGTAGACCCAGAATCCTTCAGCTTCAAGCATGTGAAGAAACGTGCTCCTGTTGGCACAGTCATTGTGTTGAAGAGCAGGGAAACGCTTGATGATGAAGAGAGAACATATGTCAAGTCTTCATTGGGCATAGTTGGAGAAACGGGAATAGTCGCGTTAAAAAAGAAAGATGCAAGTGATACACTTGCCAAACAGGCTCTTGATTACATGCGCTGGAAGAAGAGATGGCCGCCATTCACTTCAATGAAAAGAGTCCTAAATTCGGGAGACGTGGAGGTCTACTATGAGCCCACTGAGTATGACTCCTTTGTACTCCCATTGACTAAAGAGATGGTTGGGGAAGATCCAAGCGATTTTCTAAGTCGGTTAAAGAAACATGAAACACCAAAAGAACCATTATGGAAAGTTGAAACTGCTAAATCTGGAAGGTCAAAATGCCGCACGTGCAAAGATGTTATTTTGGAGCGTAGACTACGAATAGGTGAACCCTATTTCTATGAAGAAAAGCTCTCTTACAGATGGCACCATCCAAGATGTGTTGCGAAAAGGATAGACGCATCTGAAATCGAAAAGCTGGATGGATATGATTTTCTCAAATCAGAAGATAGACAGCGGCTGAAACGGCTTCTTGCAAATTAGGAACCCGGAGGGGGAACAATCAATGAGTGATGACGAGAAAAGAGACATTGTTGAAAGACGAAATCCATTCGATGTATTTGGTCTGTCAGATTTAGAAAGAGCATTCAGGTCAATGATGAGATATCCATTGGAATGGACAAAAAGACTGGAGGAAGGTTTTCGAACTCCGCTATCTGAGATGAGAGTTGACGAAAAGACCGGTGACACCATAGTGACATTTGAGCTACCGGGCGTTAGCAAAGATGAGATAGAAATCACGGTCACCAGGTCGACTCTGATTATTGTAGCTGAGAGTGAAACCCGGAAGTATAAGAGAATTTTCTCCCTTTCGAAGGAAATTGAGCCTACAAAGGTCAAAGCTAGTTTCAACAATGGAATTCTAGAAATCACGCTAAAGACTACTGACACGAAGGAAGGCAAGGGGTACAAGGTCAGGATAGACTAGATTGGGATTCCTTGAAATCAATCCCCCAGATTATATACTGAGAATAGCGAAGTATCTGTAATACTTGGCAAGAAGGCAGAGAGTGCAAATCAATGGTAGATTGGGTGGAGATTGATTTTGGTCGAGCATACTCGATAGATGCCGATACTTTCGCTGTTGAACGAGTCAAGAAACGCGCTTCTATCAACTCAATTATCTTGAGAAAGACAAACACAATTTCCAAACGCGGAATGAGCGATAGTAACACTTCCTTCGGCATCGTAAGTGAAAAAGGCCTAGTTAGAATAAACAAAAGAATTGCCAGCGAGATTCTGTCAAATCGTGCTATGGACTACATCCAAAGGACTGGTCAATGGCCGCCCCACATGAGCTTGAAGAGAGTACTGATATCAGGTGATGTTGAACTGAATTTCGCACCAATGCAACATGATATATTCGCTCTTCGGTTGTCAGCGGAAATGGTGGATGGAGATCCATTTGAGTTCCTAATAGGACTAAATCAATATGAAGGGCAAGAGGAGGTCTCATAGTTTGTCCTGTGAAACTAGACTGCAGAATGACCTGAGGAAATGGCAAGACAAAATCCTCATTATGAAGTGTTGCCAGTGATGAAATATGTCTTCTGAGTATTATCCAAGCTGGTCAAGAGGCCTTGATTTAGTGATAGGGCTTGTTATAGTTGCGGTGAGCTTGTGGATTGTCTTGGACCCCTCCTTGGCACAACGAACCATAGTCTTGACGATTGCAATTGCTTTGGCAGTTGTGGGATTCGTCAGGATTATTAAGACCATATTCATGAAGCGACTTGACACTAGAGCCCGTATTACCAAAGGAACTGTAGGCGTTTTAGCAACGGTGCTATCAATGGGTGTGATTCTATTTCCTGACCTCGCAATCACATTCTTGGTTACAATGGTGACCTTTGCAATCATGCTAATGGGAATGTCAAGAATAGTAGTAGGTCATTTGGAGAAGGGAATGGCCACATGGGCTAGAGCTCTCTACATAGGTGGAGGTATTATCGCATTCAGCTTCGGGTTCCTAGCAGCAGTATTTCCAGGCCTAGGCTTCTATACCCTGATTCTACTACTGTCTGCTGCGATGATAACCGTGGGAATCATTCGAATTGTGAGTGGGATAACTGGAGAGCTGAGATAGAAGTGCTTTGTAGTGATTGTACTGATTTGAAATGAGATGAATGAAATGAGCCGTAAAATTCCTATCAGAGATATCTATACTGTGAGGACTCTCCTTAATGACTTGAAGAAAATGAATCTAACGCCTAGCGGTTTATACACAATTGGTACTGAAGTAGTATACTATGAGTGGCAGAGGGCTAACGAGAATCTTGGTGAGAATGATCCAGTTGTAGTCCATTTGGAGGAACTTCTCAATTTCATGCAAAGTGATTATGAGCGTCGATTATTAGACGGCGACCTTCGGCGGGAGAAGGACACACCTGGAGCTACGATCAGCTCATTTCTCAAAGAAACACCCATGGAATTTCAATCCTATGTTCTAGAACGCCCTGGAGAGTTCGTAAGCGGAGTTCTCAGGGCGGCTCAGGTAGCAAGTCAAAGAGAGATTGAAAGATACGGAAGAATGGAAAAGGGACTATCGGTCGAGCTTGAAAAGAAGCCAAATGATCCCGAGCTATGGAATCAGCTTCGACTTGCCCTGTGGATATTGGGTCGATACGATGAGGCGAGCTCTGCCTTCAAGAAGGCAAAGAAGTTAGGCTGGGATAAAAAGAAGTCAAAAACGGTGGCAATTTAGCTACACTTGCCTTGAAAAAGGATTTCTGGAAGAGTATCACTCTGTCCAGATTTCCTTCCCTTTTGCAGCAAGCGCATGAATAGGTCAGATATCTTTTGAAGCCGTCTTCGAAGATATTTGGAAATTGAAAGTCAGGAGCCATCTGATTGCTGAAACACTTCTCAATCTATTTGTATCACGATAATTAGAACTCACCAAAAACCCCACTAACAATGCGTGCGGCTCCCACTATGATGAAAGCAATTGAAGCGAATAGGACAAGTGTGAGAAAGCCCAGACCGGGGACAATTAAGATTAGAATAGGTATTGCAGTCCCAATTGCTCCAACAATTAGATGAAATGCGCGTGTCTTCAAACTCATCTCAGATTCACTGTAGAAGATGAGGATTCTGGCAATTCCTGTGAAGAAAAGCCCTAATGCCACAACTGAGATTAATAGATTGGTGCCGAACGCTGGAAATACCAAAACTACGGAGGCAAGGACAATAGTCAGAAAGCCTGTGACTATATGTATTACTCTGCTTGTTTGCTTGAGACTCGTTATAGTTGCGCCCTTCACAATTCTAGCAAGTCCAATGAGAAAAAGGCCAATTGAAAAGATAAGGAGAATTATGCCCTCTGCGAGTGTTCCATCTAGTATTGCCCATGAACCCAATATGACTAGTGTTAGACCGACGAGTAACTCCAATATGCGAGTATTAGTTGGATAAGATGACATACATCGCCTACTGCCTTCGCTTCATATCTCTCTTTGCATAATCAACATGTATGATGAGCCCCCAGAAGCTGATAAGAGGCATCTTCAATGTAAGGCTACAAGCTAGATTCTGTCCTCTTGACCTCTCCACCTATCTCAATCATAGTAGGGAGGTGTACAACTGGGTGAAGTTCCTTTTCGATGATTTGCGCCATTTCATGAACGGGGATTATACTAGATTTCGAACATCAAGAGCTGCTTTCTCCAGAATAAACCTGTCTGACTGATTATCTTTGTGAAGATATATTTTAGGAGATATGCGGCTTCCGGCGTGGAAACCCAATTCTCTTTCACCCAATTGAATTATGAATCAAAATTCATAAAAGTCCTAGTCATACATTATGAATGTTAATTCATAAAGACTGCTCCAAGTATTATGGGCACATGAACAGAGGGATATAGATAATGAAGAGTCTTAGAATAAGTGTGCTGATACAGGCAGTTGGAAAGGAAATATGGGAAATCTGCCAAGAAATCGAGGGGATTGATGGGATCAAGAATGTGAAGGTCGTAATTGGAACATTTGATGTAATTGCATATGCAGAACTGAACACAGCGAATGACTTGCGCCCATTCCTAGACCGCATCCACAGGATAAAGGGTATAACCAGAACAGAAACCTGTATTGCAATCTGATTGAGAAGTGGAAGATACCAATCACAGGTCTTCCATGCACGAGATCGCCTCACTAAATTTTAGGATGAATAGACTGCCTTGCGTGACTAATTGAACCCCTCTTTTGCTAAATGACCAGGTTGATTGAGTTCAATAGTATCGCGGTCATGAATCATATAGTTGGGGTTTGCTAGAGCATTGTTGACATAGCAATTTCCAACATCAGCCAGCTTCAATCCCAATCGACCCAATAAATCCTGAAGATGCTCTCCTTCAATGTACTCGCATAGCAGAATGGCATTGGCATTAGGATGGTTGGCCTTAACTCGCTCTCGGATATTGCCATAGATTAAGACTTCAATCATGTTATTGACTGCCATCTGATAGCAAATAAGGGATTTGCATGTTCAACGGCGAACATTAGAGATTTCACGCCATCGCCCACGCCTCTATGTTTCTCTGCTTTGCGGGACCATATATTCTGACCATAATGACTGCGTGGTTCAATCTGAAAGTACTTTAGCCACATAACTAGGGCCCATGCTACCAAGGAGTGTCATTCAAGATGGCAGAAAAGCATAAAGAACTGGATGAGAGAAGTACTCCAAATTCAATTCATGAAGGGAGTGTACTCACAGTTCTGAATCTCTCTTTGGTGACATTCCTAGTGCTTCTTGGTTTAAGCATGGTCGCTCCAATTCTCCCCACCTATGCAGAGAGCTTTCAGGTTTCATATACTCTCGTTGGTTTCGTAGTTTCATCCTTTGCAGTTACACGAATGGTTCTCGATTTACCTGCAGGACTGTTATCGAGGAGATTTGATAAGAAGAAGATCATGGTGTCAGGCCTAGTTCTCATCTCGACTTCATCTGTACTAGCCGGTTTCGCTCCTAACTATATTACTCTTGTAATGGCTCGGATGATCGAGGGCGCAGGTTCAGCTCTGTATGTTACCACAGCAACAGTTTTCCTTGCTCAAATTTCTGGAGAAGAGAAAAGAGGACAGTGGATGAGTCTTTACATGGGCATGTTACTTCTCGGAGCCATTTTTGGACCTACATTTGGTGGCATTATTGCCGACAATTATGATATCCGTGCACCCTTTTTCGCCTACGCAATAATCACAGGCTTGGGTGTTATTCCAACATTTGCTTTACCCAAATTAACAAATTCTGGGAATATGACAACCCCCCTTTCCCTAGGGGGAATTATGCGTGACATGCGGCAAGTCCTATCCAATCCCTCGTTCCTTTTAGTGACCTTCGCAGTCTTCACGATGTTCCTACTACGTACTGGTGTAAGGACTACACTAGTACCACTATTTGCTGCTAATAATCTAGGTCTGGATTCAAGCGCTATTGGTTTCGTTCTGACTATTGGAGGAATAACAACTGCACTTACAATGACACCCATGGGAAGTGTTTCTGACAAAATAGGAAGAAAAGTTCCCCTAGCATTATGTCTAGTTTTAACTGCAGGAATTACTCTACTAATCCCCATTTCTACAGACTTGTTTACATTATCAGTTGCCTTGGCAGTATATGGAGCAGTGATTGGTTTCTCAGGACCTAGTGCGGCATATGTGACTGATTTGTCGCCGCAGGACAAGCTGGAGATATCTATGGGACTCTATCGTATGATCAGTGACTTCGGTTTCGTGGTGGGACCTCTTCTACTTGGTTTCATAGCAGACTTAACTGCCACCCCTGTAGTTGGAGCGTCCCACTCCGGTCTAATCGGGATGCTCCCTTTCGTGGTGGCATCAATTATCCTCATAGCGGCGTTCTTTGCACTTCTAAAAGCTGATGATCCGGTGAAGGATAGAAACCAATTCAAGCGACATAGAGGAATAGATTCCTAATTGTATGGGAACACATATGGTTTCTAGAAATTGAACGGCTGCTCATCTGCTGCGTCATGATTTTTAGCTGGTGACTCTCATTCGTTCGACATTTCTGGCTCTCGTGTGCTCTGCCATATATATCATCGAAAAGAGGATTCCTCCTATCATAAGGAAAAAGGCATCTTGAATCAGCAACCTTTCCATTACCAGTGTGATGCAAAGTGGAATGAAATGTAGAAAAGCAAGCATCAATACAACATAATGGTTTTCGAGTTTGCCTCCAAACACTCCAATAGCCAAATAGAGCTATTAGACTCACAAGAGAAACAAGGGATAAGGCAACTTGAATTGCAATCAGAGTTGCTGTGAAGGATACCAATTGAATCAATGTGACTAATCAATTGCCATAAATTCCAAGGACAATGGCCTCAAACAGCATCAGCTGTTCATTTCTAGTGGCAGAAGCGGTGGTGTTATCGGACGATGTCATGGTGCATTATACTCCGGAGCACTCTGATAAAAACATACACAGCCGACCAAGAGAGGAACTCCTATCCTTTTGTCAGAAGATAATTTTGGAAAGCCATAAGTAAAAGCTAAGACCTCGTGTAGCTGACTATGGAGGTTGAGTCATGACATCGAAAGACCTTATTGAAATGTTGAACAAGGCGATCAGTTTGGAGCTACAAGTATCCATCCAATACATGTGGCAGCATGTGAGGATCTATGGATTCAATCACCTCGCTATCGCTGAGGAACTCAAGAAGATTGCAATTGAGGAGATGCAGCATGCAGAAAGCATAGCTGAACGTGTGGATTACCTTGGAGGTATACCCACAACAAATCCTGCAAAAATCACTGTTGGTGACACTCCGGAATCGATGATCACCAACGATATGATGGCTGAAGAGGAGACAATGGATTTCTATCGCACAATTATCGAGAAGGCAGCGAACGAGAAGGACTACGTCACACGAGAGTTGTTTGAAGACATTCTGGCTGATGAGGAAGACCATCATAACATCTTCCGTACACTCCTTGAAAAATAGGCTCACGCTATCATGACCTCAGAAATTGCAGACGCATCTCCCTCCGCTGCATGATATTAAAAGCTCCTTCATTTGGAAGATGCTGAAACAGCGTTGAGCAGCACCAATGCCGAGATGGAGGAATCTAGTAGATAGGAATCAGGTGAAGTCCCATGAATACAGAGGCCGCTGTTTTTCTGGCTGAGGGGTTGACTAAGCATTTTGGTAAGATTCATGCAATTGATAGTCTAACTCTTCAAGTCAAGGAAACCAATGGTACTGGTACACGCATATCTGGTTCTCTGCATCACAATACTATTCGGTATTCGAATCACAGCTGTAAATCCGGCGTACGAAGACACAAAGAGTTCAGCCTTCACTACGAATACAGTTTCAGCTCTAATCATCCCCATGTTCGCCACCATACTTGACTTTACCATCGAATTCAGGTCAGGCATCTTTTTGGAGAGTGTCATTCTTGGTATGCTTGCCGCCATTACACCCATCCTGGTTATTGGCCCATTGATTCTTTTCGTGGGAGCATTTAGGCTCACAAGGTCGGACGGCCAGCAAATGAGAGAGTACTCAGCAGTGAGAGAAACGTGTTTCTACAAATGCTCTATCTCATAGAAACCTCTACTATGTAAATTAATTCCTGCGTCTGGTCGGTTCAGAATGATGATTATAGATCTACCATCTCTCGAGCAAGATTGCGATTCTGCTCTATCAGCCTCTGAACTTTGAGATCACTGATTCTATAGAGCTTCCTGACACCATCCTTTCGCACACGCAATACACCAGCTCGGACCATCTGAGTTAGATATGCAGAAACTGTTGACTGAGCCAGACCAATGCGAGGGAAGATATCACACTGGCATTGTTCACCACCCAATAGAAAGTCCACAATCTCTAACCGCACCGGGTTGCCAAGGGCTTTGTGAAAATTCGCTCTCCATAAATTCTCCTTATTAATGGTCATCTAGTATCACTCTCTATAATGATTCGAAACTACAGTGGTTTTCCTTTCCAATAGCTTCTCTTTCGCAGATACTTGCCTAAATAGACAATGCCCAACATCACTGGCACTTCCCAGAATAGCCCCATAGTTGTTCCAAGTGCAGCTATAGATCCAACTCCATAGATTGCGATTGCTGTAGCGATAGCGATCTCAAAGTGGCTTGACGAGCCAATGATGACAGTAATCACACCCTCTCTGTAGGCGAGGTTTGCCATTCGTGTCACAAGGAGGTTATAGCAGACGACTATGGCAAATCCAATCAAGAGTGGGATTGAAATCAGAACTAGGAGGTCCGGATTCTCCAGCATGACTCTCCCGTTCAAGGAGAAAAGCACAACCAGAGTGGTCAGGAGGGCTAGCAGTGCCAGTTTACCTACAGCTGGACGATACTTGTTATCAAACCATTCTATTCCTTTCCAAGGGATGAGTGATTTCCTTGTAATGATTCCAAGCACCAAAGGGATTCCTATGAATACAAGCACTGAAACAAACAATGCCCATTGATCGAGAGGAATGGCTGATATTCCTGTGAGAAGTGCAACAATGGGTGCATAGAGGATGATTATTGTGGCTGTGTTAAGACTTGTATTTACTACATTTTGTTCTTGGTTTCCCTCAGCTAGGTATCCCCATACTAGGACCATTGCAGTACAAGGACTTGAGGAAAGCAGGATTATCGCCACTATCAGTTGCTCATTCCCAGCTAAGAAAAGATTCGCAAGGGCAAATCCAACAATGGGGGCAATGATCCAGTTTGAGAACAATGTTAGAATGATGGGCTTTGGATTTCGACCAAGTTTCTTCAACTCGGATGCTTGGATATTGAGCATTGCTGGATACATCATCAGGAATAGACAAATCCCGATGGGCACTGAGATATTCCCAACCTTCCAAGAATCGATTGCCTCTCCTATGCCGGGGATAGTCAGTGAAAGAAGAATTCCAATAACCATGCAGATTGCAACCCAGAGGGGCAGGTACTTCTCGAAGATTCCAAGTGCCTTTCCTGATTGCATAGGCTTCTCAATATCAGTATTCAGCTCAAGCTTAGTTTGAATATCCTCACTCACTTTCTACACCAGCGCATGTTCCTTAATTCATCGAATAATTGCGATATATAAATGAATCGTGGGTTTGGCGGTACATCATTGTGTTTTTAGAAACAATCAAGCCTCATTCTAGTTCTCGAAAGCATAAGTTCTAGACGATGATAAGTTTCCACAAAATGATAGGTACTCAGCAATGAACGATTGAGAATCCCCATTCGATTAGTATGCCCATGGTTATGCCGCAAAATGAGAAGGGGCTAAAAGAATGATTACGAGCCAGTGCAGTGATTAATTACCGATTTCTTTACCTTGGTTCGTCCATTTCAAGATCGCTGATTACCGGTTTGAGAACATGACTTGCATAATCTATCGTTTCAATCATCTCTCTTGCAACCCGTTCGACTCTAACATCGAGTTTGGAGTCCTGCTCACCAATTAGTATCATCAACTCATTTCTCAAGACTGAATTAGTATTGATCCATCTGAGTAATCCTGAGAGAATTAACCCTCTGGGACTGTCACTCACGAGTGTGAAAAGCATCTCTCTTGAACCAATCTTTCGGTGCCATTCGACAACTCCCCTCTCTGTCAGGCGGCGCAAGGCTCTCGAAACAGTAGACTGGCTGCGCCCAACTGCTTTCGCGATGTCTCGTTGAGTCCTTGGTTGAGGGTGGAGTAGTAGAGCCCCCAGAATTGACCCCTCGACAGCAATGAATCCTCTTGCAACAGCAATCTTTGCTAGTATTGCCTGCAACCTCATCTCGACAAGGGAAGACATGTTGTATTGCTATAAAAGCAAGATAAATATATCTTTGCATCATAATGCAATTTGCATTAAAATGAAAAGAGGGTGGATTATGATGAATACGGCTCTGTCCAAAGCACAGATGATTCTCGCAAATCCAACTGAATTCTTTAGGAGATTACCAGAGCGAGAAGATGTTCAAACCAGAATGGAGAACATAAAACATCCCATTCTATTCCTTGCAATATTCCTAGTTGTCTACTGTGCTGCCATACCATTATGGATTGCCATAAACGACTGGATTCTTGGGGTATCTGTATGGCCAATACTGGATTTTCATTACGGCAACCAAGTGTTCTTATCAATCCATAAGGATTGGTTCCCACTTATCTACTCGTACATGGGAAACTCAGCTATTTCATGGCTCATTTGCGTTCCTGTCGTCTATTTTGAAACAATCCTCACCGCCCTCTTTTTTGCATTCTTCATCCATGTTCTATACAGCCGTGTCATGGGTGGGAAAGGCATGTATGGATACGCACTTGCTGGCGTGTGCTATGGCGATCTGCCCTCGCTCCTTTTCGGCTTCTTGCCATTTTCCGCTGCAATTGGACTCCTTTGGACAGGGTTCTTACAGTTCAGTGCGACAGCTCACTATCTGTACGGACTTTCGTGGAACAGAGCAATTGTACCTTTGATTCTCTTCGGGCTTTCACTAGTCATTGGCTGGGCCTTGTTTGGAACAGTAAGTCCTCCAGGGTTGCTCGACCTCATCCCTCTTGGACCATACGGACACCCTTGAGAAACTGAAAATGTAAAAAGAGAGGGTTCTCAGTCATGATTCCTAGGCGATTCCCTAATACTCTACCGCCGCCCCCTCTGCCTCTCTCTGTTTAGGGTTCTACTCCAATGGTTTATGTAGAAGTTTCGGCATTATTTGGCATTCGATGTGGTCAAAGGTACTCATTCTGAGTACCGGCTAAGTCGAATGGAGAATTGTCAATGGCCGAGAGAATCAAGAAATTTGTGAGCGTTATTGGTGGGAAGCTCGATATCACTTGCGATGAGTGTGGAAGCAAAATGCGTCCGGGCGGACACTACCAGCTCGATGTAGGGGGCAAAAGCTACCAATTCGACACAGAGAAGTGTATGGAAGCCTTTGAAGCGAAGATGTGATTTTGTCAATTTCAGCGCATAAGAACTGGCGGAGGTTGCTGCTTCTCTTAGATTGGCCTCCGCATCTATTTATTTTGTGAAACGAACAGTTGGCTTATCTAGATGGATTTGATAGCCAATGGTCGAATGACAACTGTCTGTCCAGCCTTGTCACCATATCTTTGAAGCAGCGCGGACTTTCTTGCAATCCATATTCCAATGATGTACATCGCAATGCCATCAACGAGTCTGAACAAGTTTCGTTTCGCAGACTGCTTCATGGTTATCTTCTTGCCTTGCTCGCTGACGATACGAATCCCAGTGATGCGTTTCCCAAGGGTGAATCCAAATAGTCCTTCCATTCCTATGAAATAAGCAAAGATGGCTATCAAGAAAACTCCGCAGATAGGATCAAAGATTATCCATAAGTGGTCGCCGGGTAGCATGAGCCAGACACCTTTTACTAGGTAGGTAGCTAGTATGAAAACTATCGCCAAGACCGCGAAATCAATCATCTGGGCTACTGCTCGTCTTGATATTGAGGCTAGTTGGTTTGGTTCTAATTCTCGTATTTCGAGCTTTACTTCGTCAACTTCTTGTTTCATTTTTGTGTATTCACTCATTTTCGTTCACCTGAATCATAGTGATTTGGAGGGGCTATTGTCCTAAGCAACTGAGAGTCAGGATTTCTTCCAATAGTGTAACGTGCAGTCCAAATGCATCCATCCAATACGACCTCCAGATTGAATCCCGCCTCCTCCAAACGAAGCATGTATTCTATGTAGGAAATGCATTCAATCAGCTGAGATCTCGATAAGCTCACATCGTCAGCATTATCGTTAATTGATCTGGACTGATCTGATTCCGGGCTACGGCCAATCCCCATGAAGACATCAATCTCAAGACTAATCTCCTCCCATTTATCGGGTCCTTTAGTGAGATAGACTCTAACATATCCATCATCATGAAGGAGGACCGTTCGTCCGGTTTCAGAATATAGAGGGTCGAGTTGAGAGGTAGAGCGTAGAAGCTCGTACCCCTCAACCAAATCGGAGAGTTCCATTCTACTTTCCTCTTCCCCATCTCTCGAAGACGAGTATTCCAGCAAAAACTACTGCAATACTAGCTGTAATCACAAGAGCAAGATCAATCCAAATGGAAGGAGTGACAATTGCTGCGCCTCTCAGGAATAAAGTAGTCAGCGCATCTGTCACATACTTACTAGGCATCATGGAAGCAATCGTATCAGCTATTCCGCCAAGTGGCATGAATGTTCCAAGAAACATCTGCGGCATAGCAATCATGAAGGCCAAACCCGTAGCCCCATCTGCAGAATTCGAGAATGTCGCTGCAATAAGCCCCAAACCGACACAAGATAGGGAAAAGACTGCAAGTATCATCAACGCAAATCCAATTCCAGCTATTCCTGTGGCAGGTCTGTAACCAATCAGATACGATGTCAGAAATATCATCGCAACCTGAAGAATAGCAACGACCATGTAGGAGATACTTTGACTAAGCATGTAATCTGAAGATGTCAAGGGAGTAGTCGACATTCTTCTAAGAAGTCCCTCACTTCTCTCCACCGTCATCGACTGTGCGACGATTACTGTGATGAAAATCGCAGAGAATGCAAACATACCTGGCACCATATAGTCCCATTGCGAGAATGCATTCGCAGATATGAACTGAGGCTTTGTGAGGTCAACTGGTACCTCGAGTGATATCTGTGCGTTCCCAAATAGTGTGCTCAGAAAGACCTGTTGGACAATCGATGGAACTGCAATGGTAGCTATTAATGATCCACTGTCAAGGTAGAGCCCAATTGATGTATTTGTCCAACTGCTTCCATCAAACGGAGAGGACCAGTAGGATTGGCAGCTGTCACCGAAGTCATTGGGAATTACAATTAGTGCATCTATGCCGCCTTGAAGAAGGTCTGCCTGTCCCGTTTCGTTATCATCATAAATCACTAAAATGATATCATCTTTTTCTGACAGATTCGCCATGAACCCATCAGCCCATTCCGGATGGACTGATGAGTCGTCTAAGTTGACTAGTCCAATCTCAAAGCTCTGTGGTCCAGACTCACCAATCCCTCCGAATGCGAATCCAAATACGGTTGTGAGAACAACAGGGAACAGCACTAGCAGGAACAAAGTACCGGGATCTCTGACTAGCTTCTTCATGTTCTTCTTTACCAAGGCTAGAACCCGTCGCGAGTCCATCTAGACCCCCTCCCTCAGCCTCTTGCCCGTTCTCAGTACAAAGACCTCTTCCAAGTCTTCGACTTCGTATTTGTCTATCAGCTCCTGAGGTGGACCAAGTTCAATCAATCTGCCTTCATCGATAATCCCCACTCTGTCTGAGAGTTCCTGCGCTTCTTCCATGTAATGAGTTGTGAGGATGATTGTTTTGTCTTGACTTCTTAGTTCCTTGATGAAGTCCCAGACTGAACGACGAGACACTGGGTCCATTGCGACTGTTGGCTCGTCAAGCAGAGCAACAGAGGGATTATGAATCAGTGCCATGATTGTGCTGACTCGACGTATCATACCACCACTATAATGGCTAGCACGACGGTCGATATCATCCTCCATACCAACCCTTTTAGCTAAAAGCTCGATTCGTTCATTCAGTAGTTTTGAAGGCAAGGAAAAGAGCTGGCCAAATAGCTCTATGTTTTCCCGACCAGTTAGGTATGGAAAGTACGCTGGTTGTTGGGGGCATAGGCCGATCACCTTCCGAACTTCATTGGCGTTCTTCACAACATCGTGCCCAGCTACCGTAGCCTCACCTTCAGTTGGATCCAGCAAAGTAGAGAGCATGTTGACTGTGGTTGTTTTTCCGGCCCCATTTGGTCCTAGAAGGCCAAAGATTTCACCCCATCCAATGTCAAGACGAAGCCCATCAACTGCTGTGAAGTTCCCGAATCTCTTAGTTAGATTCTTCATTTCAATAGCAGATCCTTTGGCTTCCTTCAATGTCTGTTCAATCGTGAACTGCATTTTTCCATATCACCTATACCAAGAATAGGTAGAAACTGCAATTCTATTCGTGTGTGCCAGAAAGTTCAGTAAGGGCTTGACAATGTATTGGAGAAACGTATTCTGTGAACCCAAAAGTTCACATTAATGATTGATAGAGTCTAAAGTCCAGCACCCTTGAGGATTTCTTCAAGACGAGCATTGCGTATATCAGGAAAGCTTACCGACGGTCTGCCAAAAAGCGCCTGACAAGATGCCACAAAAGGTGCCCCAGCAATCCTTTTTGATATTAAATCCGCATCCTTGAATTGTTCAACCACAAAAACCGCGAAAATTATTGGCTCAGTAGCTGATATCAATGGACCGTAGAATGCCACAGGGAAGTTTTGACCAATAAAAACGAGCACATCTTCCAGACTCCCAGTTTTCTCATCCCAATGAATTCTCAAAAGAAATACAAAGCCATCTCCTGCGCTTAGATTCCATCTAATCCCGAGAGAAACTGCTCCGCTCTCTAGAAGCTTGTTGATATTTGTTCGTGTTCTTCTGACTGTAAGTCCTGTAAGCTCTGAGATTTCTTTGGTGGGCATTCGCGGATTTTTGACGAGGCACCTCAAGACTCTGAGTTGGAGTTTGGTTAGGTCGGTCTTTTTTCCATGAATCGCATCCTTCACGAGGGTGTGCAACTCAACACTCCTTACATTCTCAAATCCTCGAAGAAAGCTGCCAAGGTCTCTAAGGCTCTCTGAGCCGATGGATGTACCCATTGTTAGATACGAAGAACCAGATAATATACCAACCTCTCTCACTAGCGTGTGCGATCCTATTAGATGGAGGAATTCCTCCTCGTTCTCTCCTCCATCAGTGGAAATTACAGCGAGGAAATTCTCACCATCAACCATAGCGGGGGATAGCTCGGCAGTAAATTGTACAATCACACCTGTATCAATCAGCTTCTGAACTCGCTTCTTAACGGCATTTGCTGTCATGTTAAATTGCTGTGC
>JAHQWZ010000037.1 GCA_029856425.1 Candidatus Thorarchaeota archaeon | reverse complement strand
CATTTTTGGACGCAATATTTATCCAACGGAAAACCCTGAGCCACATGGCTATGGTTTTTTCATAACAATTACACCAGAAATTAACGATAAGGATATTTTCATCCGTTTAATACCAGGAGGGCTTTACGCCATAGCTAGATGTGAAGGAAAGTGATGCCACATTTGCAATAGGTACCTCTACATTCAGGTCCAAGTCAATCAAGACTACAGTGACATCGGCATTGGCACCAATGGGGACAATGAAATCTCCTCCCACAGATACAGCGGTCGAATGAGGTCTCATGACTATATCGAAGACGTAAGCTGATGGCTGCAGGTAATCACCACCTGATAGTGCGGCTGATAAAGTAACACTCGTGGCACCAACTGACCACGAGTTTGTGGGCATAGTTATATCAAAGCTCGAAGGAAAACTGAAGAATTCTGTTCCATAAGATGATGTGAAGACAAAATCACTAACATCCCCGATACTGAGATGCTCCCCTGTGTCCATGTCTATGAGAATAACTGTCAGTGGAGTGTCTAAGCCTTGGGGCCTCGTGAGATTCCCGTTGATGTTGATGAGTGTATAGTGTTTTCTCACTGTTATGTTAAATGTGTAATCTGATGGAGTGTTGTAAACACTTGAAGACATAGTGACAACGAGGGTGACAGAAACGTGTCCTACATTCCAGGACTCAGTGTCGAGAATTGCATCAAAGCTTGTTGGAGAAACGTAGTTCTGAGTTCCATAGCTACTTGCAAAGGAGAATGATGAAACATCCCCAATCCCTACACTTACTCCCGTGTCCAAGTCTACTAGAACAACCGATAGGGAGGTGTTGAATCCAAACGGTATTGTGAGGTTGCCGCTGACAGTGGCAGCTGCTAGGTGAGCTCTGAGAATAAAAGTCACATTCACCGAAGCCATTTGAACATACGAGGCAGTCTTGGTTGCATTGAACACATACCAGTGTTCTCCGGCTGCTAGTGTGCTACTTGCTACTGTGATGTTATACTCACCATTTGCCTCACTCACGACATTCACGGGTGTACCATTAGCAAATGCAATGCTTGCACCAGTAATGGGCATCCCGGTGTATAAATCGTGAAATTCCAATGTTGCCGTGAAGTCATATCCAATTGGGGTAGAATAGACAGATTTGTAGGTCAGCTCTGTTGGATTGTACAAATCAAGGTCAAGTAACAAAGTGGGAGAGGCAGTGTAGTGGTCATGGGAGGCATCAATGTTGATTTGCCATTGTCCGGCAAACTCCAAGTCCGTTGTATTAAGCACAATCCCATAGGTCCCATTACCATAGTCAGCCATGCTATGAATTACGGGTGTGCCATGGTCGGTCCAATTCAGAGTCACCGCAGCGCCAGGAACCAGTTGACTATTGTCGTCGTCCAGCAAATCAACTGAAATATAAAGAAGGTCGCCCATTGTCTTTAACGTGAGGTTGTCTCCAACGGCATCACCGGGGGTCTTGAGGCTCAGACTTGTGTCATGTTTTACGATGAAACTTCTCTGATACTTGCCAACAAATGTCGGATTGGCACCTCCAGTATTATTGAATTCTACATCTGCATACCAAACTCCAGCAGGCCAATCACTCTGAATGCTGATTCCAGTCCATTCAAAGTGCGTTCCTGATTGAGTCTGATCATCCACGTATTGAGTGACTCCCAGAGGATCAGTAAGATAGAGACGCATTCGTGAACCTGTAGTGACAGGAGCAGTCCCTCTGAAGCTGGCCGAGTCTCCTGCCTGGTATGAACGAGTAGTAGTATATCCTCCTGCATCTATACCGCATTCAAGATCTTCTGCACCATTGCTGTCGGTGAAAGAGAAGATCCATATGCCAAATATGTCAATGATGGAGGAAGAAACATTCACTTCTCCTGAGGTAGCATCCACCCCACTGCTTGGATAACGGGAAACCTGACTGGGATCATGAACATCAGAAAGTACCCAAGCAGTTGGTATATTTGTCAGCGTAAGATTGACCGAGCTTATATTGTAAGGAGGAGAAATCAAGACATATGCAGTCCATTCAACCGATGCACTCCCGTTAGCAGCAGAAAAGGAAGTGCCTGGACTTAGATCTTCTGCAAGACTGGTAGAGGAATCACTCCATGAAGTCCCATTGGCAAATATCCCCATGAAGTCTACATTGAAAGATGCACCAACGCCTGTATATTCAGAGACACCTTCTGATGGTAGAGCTCCATCTACGATACCAATTCCAGGTTGAAAATGACCCAGCATCATTGTTGGTTCATGAATAACAATTGCGCTGCTGAGTAATAGAATAGGAACAAGAAGAATCAATGTTCGAGCTCGGACCAACTAAGAAAGCCTCCTCTGGTGCAAAAGATGGAACGCACTTCTCCCATCTCCTGACTGCGCGCCCTGCTAAGTCAAATGCGTATAATAATTCATTCATGGCAAAGGGCATCACTCATTAGTCAGGCTTGACGATTTTTCGCACATAGGTCTCTACTTATGGAGGTCTTTCAAAGGCACCTTGGTTTTGGTAAGATGAATAATGAGCTATCTGGAATACAGGGCGATTTGCTGAGGTTAGGATTGGGCGCACGCAACTGGCTCATCACACAGATTCGAGGCACCGATGAAGAGCTGGAGTGGACTCCAGCAGAAGAAGGTCCTTCAGCTTCGGAAGTTGTATATCATGCGACTATTGTCTTGATGCTGGTATGCAGTGAGATAGCTAATCTTCTAGGCATCACACTGGCACAGCAGGAAGAAGAAGATTCGGATTCAGTAGAGGGAAGATTGAAGTTGCATGTTCGCGCTGTATACCAGACCTTTAGAGAGCTATGCACAAAGTTAACAGATGAGGATTTGGATGAAGAAATGAACCTGCCTCCTCCATCCCTACTGAAACGAGGATCACTTGAAATGATCCTACGAATAATTGCTGGATACCATGTAACTCATCATGCTGGACAGGTAGCAATTCTTCTCAGGATGGCACGAAATGCCTAGTGCCCAAAGATGCTTAAGCATAAAATGCATATCATTAGACGGTCACTTCAAGTAACCTGATGGAGCGAAATGTGATGATCCCAGAAATCTTGGTGGCTGCATTCCTTGCACTCGGACTCCTGTATGTTGTGATTAGAATATTAGCCTATTTTCCAAAAAGAGGCGAGTATCCAGAAATCAAACCCACATCTGCCGGGAAGCTCTATCACTCAAAGGTAAACGATGCGGCATTCTTTGACGGCGCGTCTGAGGATTATGCAGAAGCGATGAATCGGACGAAACAGCTAGGTGGAGCATAGTGGCTGATGATTAATTAATCAGAAGCTAGGTTTATAGCTCTTTCATCTTTCTGATTGCCCCTCCCGGCGCCACTCCTTTCGGACATACCTTGACGCAGTTGTAGATTAAGTCGCAAAGTGGCGAGCCTGCAGGGACGTTTGCAGATTCGAGGTAGGTTTTTGGATCCTGAACGCGGGAGTCTTCGTAGAATCTCCATGCCTTCGTTAATGCAGCTGGTCCAAGATACTCCTCCTTTTCAGCATTGACGGGACAAGATCCAAAGCAAAGAGCGCACATTATGCAGTCCACATAGCGTTCAATCTTTTTCCGTTCTGCTGGACTCTGTATCCGTGATTCTTCTCCTTTGGCGGGTTCCGCCCAGAGCTTCAAAGATTCTAGTGCATCATAGAATCTTGTCATATCAATGACCAAATCCTTTAGGATTGGGAGATTCGGTAATGGTTCGAGCAAAATCTCAGTTTCTGCATTCCAACCGAGAGGGGTATCAGTCAGTGCGGTAAAGGGCTTGAGCTTTGAGGACACTTCTTTCAAAGAACTCACCTGAGTCCTGCACGCAAGAATTGGTACTTTGTCGGCGAGCATCGCACAGCTCCCACATACCGCTCCTCTGCATGAATATCTGAATGCAAGAGACTCGTCCATATAGTCCTGAATCTGAAAGAGCGCATCCAAAACTGTCATCCCTTTGCGGGCATCGACCTTGTAGAGGTCGTAATGGGTGATCTCTTTTCCTTTATGACTGCGTGCCACTCTGAATAGCATCAATACTTCCTCTCCATTACTTCAAACTGGCCGAGGTCGACATCGATGTATTCTGTTTTCAAGTAGTCGTCAACCAAGGTGACCAATGAGTGTTTCAAGAAATTTTCATCGTCACGAGTACCATAGTCTAATCGCCAGTGTGCGCCCCGACTCTCTCGCCTCATGAGAGCGGTCATGGTTATGACCTCGGCTAGGCAAAGCAGATTCTCTAACTCAAGTGCGCGGATTAGCGAGTAGTTGAATTTAGTGTCACATCTTGGTAATGCGATATTCTCATAGCGTTCTTTTAAAAATCGAATCGCTTTGAGAGCTGATTCCAAGGTCGTTTGATCTCTGAATACTCCGACTTCATTGTCCATGATTCTGCCCAGCTCTTCCTTGATTTCAGCATGCGATTCTCCTGATTCTCTCAGAAGAATGGATTGAATCTTCACACGCATGGCAAAGGCAGCATCATCAACAATGCATTCATCCACATCTCCTAAACCAGAAACATGCACGCCAACCTTCTGACCCACTAATCTTCCAAATACAAGTGTCTCTAGAAGTGAGTTACCTCCAAGACGGTTCGCTCCATGAACGCTCATGCAGGCGGTTTCGCCAACAGCAAAAAGACCACTCAGGGGAGTCACTCCATCCTTGTCACAATGAATGCCGCCCATTGAATAGTGTTGGCCAGGACGTACTGGTATGGGTTCCTCAATGGGGTCAACGTCGGCAAAAAACATAGATATCTCTCGTATTCCAGGCAGGCGTTCCAGAATCTTCGTCTTACCTAAGTGCCTCAAATCAAGGTGGACATAATAATCATCAAATCCCCTGCCTTCATTAATCTCAGTCTGGATAGCTCTTGCAACAATATCACGTGGCGCGAGTTCCATGTCTTTTGATGCGTACGCGTCCATGAATCGTTTGTATTCTTTGTTCACAAGATAGCCACCCTCGCCTCGCGCTCCCTCTGTGATGAGAATGCTTGATGGCACTAACGTTGTGGGATGAAACTGCACAAACTCCATGTCCTTAAGCGGGACTCCTGCACGCAATGCCATGGCAGCGCCATCACCTGTGTTGATGAGAGCATTGGTGGAATGACCGTAAACGCGACCGAAACCACCTGTGGCAAGAACTACAGCTTTTGCTGTGAAACCGTGTATCTCGCCTGAGGCTATCTCAAAAGCGGTTACTCCACAAACACGCTTCTCTGACTTTACAAGAGAAGTGACAAACCACTCTTGATAGAAGTTCACACCCTTTCGGAGGGCTTGCTCAAAGGTTGTATGAAGAAGATTGTGGCCTGTCTTATCCGCAGCATAACAGGTGCGAGGATAGGCAGCCCCTCCAAAAGGACGCTGAGCTATTCTCCCATCTTCGGTCCTTGAAAATGCAGTACCCCACTGTTCATTCTCAATCACAGCACGCGAGGCTTCTTTGGTCATCACTTCGACTACATCTTGGTCAGCCAAATAGTCCGAACCCTTGACGGTGTCAAAAGCATGTGACTCCCATGAGTCCTCGGGGTTCAGTGAGGCATTAATACCCCCCTGCGCAGCTACAGAATGTGATCTCAATGGATGTACCTTTGTCAGGACTGCTACATCGTATTGATCAGTTAGTTCGATAGCCACACGCAGGCCTGATAGACCAGCGCCAACAACCAGGACATCATGACTGTGATTCGTCTTTAAAACCTCCAGTATCATACCATCTTCCTAGAATCAAGAAGGTCATCAAGATCACCTTCTATCTCGATTCTCATCTCTTCGATGGTCTCTCGGACAGTCTGTCCAGTTTCGTAAGCTCTTCTTGCAACTTCTCCGGCTTTATCATACCCAATCACTGGTGTCAGTCCTGTTACAATCATCAAACTTCGCTCAAGTTGGCTCTTGATCACACTTTCATTAGCCTTGAGTCCTGAAAGGCAATGTAACCTGAACGACTGAATGCCATTTGAGAGAATAGTAATTGCATCAAGTATGTTGACAATGATGACAGGCTTAGACATATTCAGGTCCAAGATGCTCCCATGACTCTCTGCGAATGAAACCACTGCATCATGGCCAATCACTTGTGCGCATACCTGTATCAAAGCCTCTGACTGAGTTGGATTGATCTTCCCAGGCATAATGGAAGAGCCAGGCTCGTTCTGAGGAAGGATGAGTTCCCCGAGTCCTGCACGAGGACCACTGCCCATCCATCTAATGTCATTGGCCATCTTGATACATGAGAGGGCCAGAAGCCTCAGGCTTGAACTCAACCGCACCATGGCACGATGAGATGAGATGCCTTCAGCTTTCACCGATTGCGTTCGAATGGGGAGGCTTGTGAATTTACTGAGATACGTTGCGACCTTTTCAGCGAATCCCTTAGGAGCGTTTATACCAGTCCCTAGTGCGGTCCCTCCAATGGGCACAACAACAAGCTCATCGCGAGCCGCCTGCAAATCAGCCATGTTATTGACCATTTGTGTCTTATAGACATCGAACTCCATTGACAAGGGTATGGGTACTGCATCTTGAAGATGTGTGCGACCAACTTTCACAATCTCACGAAATTCGGTCACCTTTTCATCCAAACCCAGAATTAATTTCTCAAGCGAAGGCATTAGCTCGTTTATTATTAGCTCGAGGGCGGCAATATGCATGGTTGTTGGTATGACATCATTTGAGGACTGACCTAAGTTGACATGATCATTTGGATGAACAGGTGCTTTCTTTCCTCGAGGCTGCCCCAGAATCTCATTAGCCCTGTTGGCCAGTACCTCATTCATGTTCATGTTCGTCTGGGTTCCCGAGCCGGTCTGAAATACATCGATTGGAAACTGGTCCAACATCTTTCTATCTTTGAGAATTTCATCCACAGCCTTCTGAATTGGGTTTCCAAGTTCAGTTGGAATCATTCCCAGGTCCATGTTCGCTAATAGACAGGCTTTCTTCACCGTTGCCAAGGCCAAGATGAAGTTTTCAGGCAAACGGCGACCACTTATCTTGAAATTGGTCAGCGCACGTTGAGTACTAATTCCCCAGTATGCATCAATGGGAACTTCCAGTTCGCCTAGAACGTCCTTCTCAGTGCGAGTCTTCGTCATTCGAAACCACAGCTTTTGCTTTGAAATTCTAAAGGATAAGCTCATCAATAATAGCCTGAACCGCTTTAATGTCAGTCTGATGGTCACGCAGACGGCCATCTGGAGGCAACGCCAAACTCTCTGCAAGTGTGGGAGCTTTCTCCTCATAGAACACTCCAGTTGGTATCTTATCACCGTTACTGAACGCTTTCTCGATAGCCGCTATCCTGCTATTGATGTCGTGTCCATTTTCCTGCAATGAATAGGTATGCTCATTGTAGAATTTCCAATTGAGCTGCCTATTCCATGTCTGACACGGCTGCAAAATATCAACCAGAGCAAATCCTTTGTGTTTCATGGCTTTTCTCATCAATGCCACCAGGCCTTTCTGATCGCCTGAGAATCCTCTTGCCACGAATGTAGCTCCGGCAGTCAAAGCATATGCAACTACATTGACTGGATTCATGGGAGCGCCAGCTTCAGGTGGAGATGTGCTCGATACATATCCTCTTGGTGCGGATGGAGAGAATTGACCCTTTGTTAGTCCCATTACACCATTGTTGTGGATAAACACTGAGAGGTTCACATTGCGTCTAGCTGCGTGCATGAGATGACCAAGACCCTCTCCTAAAGTATCTCCATCGCCAACATGAACCAAGACCTGAAGATCCAAATTGGCGAGATGGATACCCTGAGCAACCGCTATCGCCCTGCCATGCAGTGTATGGATAGCGTTCAGGTTGATATAATGAGGTATCTTGCTGCCGCAGCCAATACCAGAAACTATTACAAATTGATTCTGAGGAACTCCCAGTTCACCTACGGCGTTCTTCAGAGAAGCGAGAATACCAAAATTGCCACATCCAGTACACCACGTAATCTTCTGCGGACCTTCAAGTTGCTCTTTTGTGATCATGAGATTCCACCCTCCTTAAGACGATCCATAATGAACCGTGGTGTCATTGGCCTCCCATCGTACTTGTTGACACGTTTGTCTACTGTGAGTCCAGTTTCCATCAAAACTAGTTTTGCAAACTGGGAGGTTGCATTCTGTTCAACAGCAACCACCCCTTTGGCTTCGCTGAATACCTCTGTCAGAATATGAGTCTTTAGAGGGAATAGATCACAAAAATGCAGCAAATTGATAGATACTCCCTTATCCGCGAGAACCTTCACTGCTTCGTAGGCCGCCCCCCAAGTAGATCCCCAAGTTAACAGAGTAGTTTCTGCGCCCCTGCCGCCGAACACCTGGGGGGGATTGAGTGTCTTCAGAATCTGTGGAATCTTTCTCATGAATTTCTCGACCATAGAATTGCGGATATCTGGATCTTCTGTAATGTGCCCATTCTCAAGATGCACATTCCCTGAGGCAACGACGAACTTCCCTTGGTCGCCGGGGAATGCAATTGGGGATACCCCGTCTTCTGTAAGCTTGAATCGCTCATAAGGTTCTGATGCCATGGTAGATGCTCTTTTGCCCCTGTCTATCTCTACCTTGCCTGCATCAATCCGCGGAACATTCTTGACAGAGTCCGAAAAGTACTGGTCGCCCAGAATCATGACAGGCACTTGGAATTTGTCAGCAAGATTGAATGCTCTTGTTGCTACATCGAAGGCTTCTATTGGGTCCTTGGGTGCAAGCATAATCCGTGGGAACTCACCCTGACTTGCAGTCAACATGAATAGTAGGTCGCCCTGTTCTGTTCGCGTGGGCAAACCTGTGCTCGGTCCAGGACGCTGAGCATTGTAGATTACAATTGGGGTTTCGGTCATTGCAGCCAATCCGAGGCCTTCTACCATCAAAGAAAACCCGCCCCCTGAAGTGGTCACCATACTGCGTGCCCCGGCGAATGAGGCGCCTATCGCCGTAGCCAAGGACGCAATCTCATCTTCAGTCTGGAGGGAACCGATTTTCAAGCGTTGGGCGTTGCTAACAATATCTTGGAAGCATGCCGTGGAGGGGCTCATTGGGTATGATGATATCCATTTGAGATTCGCCGCCATAGCCCCCAATGCAATTGCACGATTTCCAGTGAGAATTAAGCGGTCTTTACATGGCCCCATCTTGACGGTGCTCATATCATGAGCACAGGTCCCAATCCAATTCTCCTTTGTCAAATTATAAAGCGCCTTAGCTACCTCAACATTAGCATCGACTACCTTGCGACCCTTTCTGAGAAAGATCTCGCTAAGTGCTGTTTCAGCCAGATTAAAGGGAAATCTAGTGACAGCCAGGACGGCACCAAGCGCGGCTGCATTCATCATCCTAATGTTGCCACCAACCTCCGTTGCAGTTTTTTGAAGTGGAGCAGGATAATGACAGGCATCAAGCTCTTCGGTCTTGATGGTGTCATCAAAGATAATGACACCTCCATCTACAAGCTGATTGCGCTTTCCAACAATGGCATCATGAGAGAGGGCAACTATGAGATCAATATCATCAATTGGAGCATGTATAGGACTATCAGACACTCTGATCTGGCTAAAGTTGTACCCGCCCCGAATTCTGGACATGAAGTCCTTTATTGTGAATGTGTAGAAGCCGGACTGAACGAATACTTGGGTAAGCAAGTCTCCAATAGTGTCTATTCCCTGACCAGCTTCACCACCTATGTTGAATGTGATGTCCAATCATTAACCTCCTCAATTCTTGGGAGCATCTGAATGGCTTGTGATAATGGCTCTCACTTATCATCTTTGCCTCGTGGGGTGTTTTCCCACGAGGCAAAGGAGTGCTCGAAGAGATCCTAGATGTGAAGGGGAGTATGGAGATCTGGCATGCGGGTCCATTGGTATTTAGGAAGGGTGCCTTTAGTGCGTGAGATCTAGACTGAAACCAAAAGGACCCATTTGAAGTGTAAATCTGGTGCGAAAGCAGTAGCTACATCAGCTCTTGGCGAGGTATGGTTGCCCAATATCGGACGCAATGGAGAGTTGGGACGAAGAGGGACATAACCTTCCATACTGAGGCTCAAGTACTCCACCTTATCATCTGAGTACATCAACATGAAATGAGCGGTATTCGGAGCATCAACCAATGTGTAAGCCGTTCCATTTTCGTCATAATACATTGGGAGATTGTAATGCAGAAAGGTGAAGCTCACATCATGGAAATCCACTGTGGATGATTCATTCCCGTTTGTATCCTGTATCTCACTGATATAGCAGAAACCGCATTCATCAATCAGTCCAATACCCAAGCAGTTGTAGGCTATAACAGCAAATCCTGCAAGTACAATGATTACAAGTGGGATTACTAGAATCAATCCACGGTGAATTGTGGACACCCTTTGGCTTTCCTCATGAGGAAATGCTTCAAATTACAATTGGGTTTTTCTGTTTATCATATTCACATTTGGGAAAGTTTTTATACGAAGTTTAGGGGCATTCATAGCAGAAGTGCATACGAAGTGTATGTACACTTTTATCATTTAAACAATTATTAGAGGAAAGTAAAATGGCACAGATGTCCGGAACACCAGTGCTTATCCTCAAGGAAGGTACATCTCGTACCCGAGGAAAGTCAGCACAGGGCAACAACATCATGGCAGGCATTGTCATCTCTGATGCTGTGAAGTCCACTCTTGGGCCTCGCGGCATGGACAAGATGCTTGTCGATTCGTTGGGAGACGTAACAATCACCAACGACGGCGCATCAATCCTGAAGGAGATTGACGTGCAACATCCTGCTGCAAAGATGCTTGTTGAGGTTGCAAAGAGCCAAGACCAAGAGACCGGTGACGGTACAACCACCTCAGTTGTGATTGCTGGAGAGCTCCTCAAGAGAGCTCAGGACTTGCTTGAGAAGAAGATCCATCCAACCATTCTTGTGAGCGGTTATCAGAAGGCTGCTGAAGAGGCAACAAGGATTCTCAAAGAGATTTCGGTCTCAATGACAGGAATGGACAAGAAGGTCCTGACTGAAATCGCTGAAACTTCAATGAACAGCAAATCAATTTCTGGTTCTAAAAGTCACTTCGCCAAGATTGCAGTTGACGCTGTTCTGCAGATTGCTGAAGATAACAATGGCAAAATCACTGCTGATGTTGACATGATTGAGATCATCAAGAAGCAGGGCAAGAGTCTCTTCGAAACCGAGCTCGTGAACGGCATGGTGATCGACAAGGAGGTCATTCATGCGGCAATGCCCAGAAAGATTGAGAAGGCCAAAATTGCTCTAGTCAATGCAGCTATTGAGGTTGAGAAGACCGAGTTCGATGCAGAGATCAAGATTGACAGCCCAGACCAGATCAAGGCATTTCTGGATGAGGAAGAGCGCATGCTAAAGGCCATGGTCGATAAGGTCATTGATTCAGGTGCAACTGTACTCGTCTGTCAGAAGGGCATAGATGACGTGGCTCAACACTACCTAGCTAAGGCAGGTGTGATGTCAATTCGGAGAGCCAAGAAGAGCACTCTGGAGAAGCTAGCAAAAGCTACAGGCGGACAGATTGCTTCCAACCTGAATGAGCTATCTGCTGAAAACTTGGGTCAAGCAGGTCTTGTTGAGGAAGTAAGGATAGATCGGAAGAGC
>JAHQWZ010000036.1 GCA_029856425.1 Candidatus Thorarchaeota archaeon | reverse complement strand
CTATATTAACGGGTGATGAAATTCCAATTTTCATAGCGCCAGACTTCCAGAATGTCATGGAGATTATCGCCGGCAGAATGACTGCTGGCATAACACGAGCGATGACCATCATGCCCATCAATATCCCGCTCTTGACCACCATTGTTCTACTCACAGGCGTCCTTGCTATGGCGAAGAAGGGTGTGATTATTCGAGACCTCTCTGCAGTGGAGAGCTTGGGTCGAGTCAGCGTGATTTGCTCAGACAAGACTGGAACGATGACACGAAATGAGATGACAGTGAAATATTGTTGGGACACGGAGTCTCTTTACACTGTTACTGGAGCTGGGTATAACCCTGAAGGAGAGATCTATAAATTAGGTGATCCATCAGCGAACAATGGTGAGCAGTCACTTGTCAAAGATGTTGCTGCTTGGCCTCACCTGCTTGAACTCATTACCTGCGCAGGAATCAACAACGACGCAGAGATTGCAGTGAAAGAGGTCCCAGACCAGGGTATAGTCTGGCACCCACTAGGAGACCCCACTGACGCAGCATTACTCACATTATTCAGGAAGAGCGGTGTTGATGAGCAGCTAGTACGTGAGCGATATAAAGTGATTGAGGAGTTTCCGTTTGAGTCTGAACTAAAGCGAATGTCACGGTTCTGTCAAGATGGTAACAAATTCATCTCTTTCGTGAAAGGAGCCACTGAGGTTCTCTTGTCACGTTGTTCCACTATTGGTAATGGCAAGAAGTCAACCACCTTCACCTCAGAGGCACAAAAGCGGGTGAAATCTCTTGTTGATGGTTATGCAGCTAGGGGGTTCAGAGTCATCTCACTAGCCAAGAAGTCGTTGAACACTTTGCCTTATGAGAAGAATGCACGTGAGATTGCAGAAAGCGATCTTACGTACCTCGGATTCGCATGCATTGTTGATCCTCCCAGAGACGGAGTTAGAGAGGCTGTCGGAGAATGTCACAGTGCAGGAATTAACGTGGTCATGATTACCGGTGATTCAGCAGCTACAGCCAAGACCATAGCAGAGGACCTAGGCATCCATAGACAGAGGTCTCTCGTAGTTGAAGGCCAGGATGTTTATGATGTCAAAGATGAAGACTTTCCTAATGTCAATGTTTTTGCCCGGGTGAATCCAGAGCACAAGCAAATAATCGTTGAGCGGTACCAAGATCAGAAACGTGTTGTGGCGATGACTGGGGATGGCGTCAATGATGCATTAGCTCTGGCCATGAGCGATGCGGGGATAGCTATGGGAATCACAGGGACTGATGTGGCCAAAGAAGCTGCTGACTTAGTCATAACAGATGACAGCTTTGCTTCGATTGTCACAGGAGTTCACGAGGGAAGAGGTCTATTTCAGAAGATTCGGATGATGATATACTTCTACATAGCCATTAACCTTTTCGAGAGCATCTTGTTCTTTGGTGCTCTGTTCATATTGCCAGCTGCCATTCTAATGCTGACTACATGGCAGAGCCTATACTTGGTTGTGACCACGCACTCATTTCCCGGTTTGGCTCTTGTATTCGATAAGGTGTCCCCAAGAGCTATGGAAGAAAAACCGAGGGATAGTGAAGAGATTATTCCAAAGCCTCTTGCAAAGTTCATGGCGTTCAACGTAGCAATGATGGTGTTTGGAGCTGCAATGGTGTACATGTTGTCACTGACAGGATGGTGGGGAATCATCACGGTCGTTCCAGACAACCTCACTGGTTTCTATGGCTCTGCCGGATTTACCATACCCATTGAAGCGGCCAAGGCTGCTGTCATGATGCTATCAGTAATCTTGCTGGTAGAGAGCACTATTGTCTTGAGTATCCGCAGAATCAACATGGGGATTGGCAAGAGTCTTCGAGAGCCTGGCACTTATCGCTATGCAATCTTCTTGGGGCTCATCTATCTAGCTCATTACCTTTTGATGTATGTACCACTTGTTCAGGAGATTCTCGCATCAGTTAGTCTCAATTTCTACTTTATGCCTCTCACCTTCTTTGACTGGCTAATTGTACTTCTGTTCTCACTTCCTGCAATAGTTGGTGTTGAGCTCTACAAGCAACGACTTCGGAAGAAGGGGATAAATCTCTGAAGAAATCTGAGGGCCTCTTCGAGTGCAACTGTCCATTGCACCGCAGGACATATTTGGGGGATTTAGCTTCTCAGCTTGAGGAGACTCCAAATGGGTTTCAAAGTCGTGACAAAAAAGATGATTGATGCTCCCACAGAAGCAACAGTCCTTGTACCTGATAAGCCAGATGACTACTTTGGCATTCTTATCAAATATGTCCCAGCTCCCGTTATTGCTGGGTACAAGCTGATAGAGGAGATGTTTGTTGCTGCAGGACGGACTGGAGAGATGCCTCTTGTATACCTATTGTTCCTTGTTATCACTCCACTTGCTGTCGCGGGCATCACCAAAGAAGAAAGCCCGCTAAACATGGAGCACCTAAAGTCTATCAAGGTTCAGATTGTGATGTCCACTCTGGGATTCGTCATATGGACCCTGGTGATGAGTAGGTGGATAACATTCGATCCACTGTGGGGTACAGTATACTTGGTGCTCTTCACCGTCGGTGCCCCTGCGGTTGGCAAGGGACTTTACGAGAAGGGGCTATAGTATCTTCATTCCATAGCCCTCTTGTTTGATTCATGTGAGTTGGTCACTGAAATTATATACATGTATATACGTTGCTGTTTTCCATATATACAAATCATATATACCCGGATTCGCCATTGGTCAAGCGGAGTTCTGATTCACGTTGGCACGAAAGACCACATTTAGTATTCGTCTGATGAAGAAGAAGGGCAAGAAGATAGTGATGCTCACAGCATATGATGCGCCGTCTGCCCAGATTTTGAGCGAGTGTGGCGTTGACATCATTCTCGTGGGGGACTCAGTGGGAAATACTCTCCTTGGCTACGAGAGCACTGTTCCAGTAACCCTGGATGATGTGATTCATCATTCTGCTGCAGTTGCCAGAGCTAAACCAGACAGCCTCATAGTCGGTGACATGCCTTTTATGAGCTATAAGGTGAGCGTAGAACAAGCTCTCGAGAACTGCGCAAGGATGTTGCAGGATGGTGGTGCTGAGGCAGTCAAGATAGAGGGTGCGGGACGGGAGATTGAAATCGTTCGAGCAGTGGTCGCCGCCGGAATCCCTGTCATGGGACATATCGGTCTCACTCCTCAGTCCATCTTCGAAGTAGGAGGTTATCGCGTCCAAGGTCGTACAGCAAAGCAGACCAAGGAGATGGTCAAGCAGGCTCAAGCACTGGAGGAAGCAGGTGCTTTCTCAATTGTAATCGAGCTTGTCCCCTCGGAGACCGCCAAGGTGATCACAGAATCAATAGGCATCCCAACAATCGGGATTGGTGCAGGACCTAACTGCGATGGTCAGGTTCTTGTGTTGCATGATATGCTTGGGCTGTTTCAAGACTTCAAACCAAAGTTTGTGAAGCGTTATGCAAACATCAGAGAAGTCATCCAAAACGCGGTCAATGAGTTCTCCACAGATGTGCGAGAGGGTAAGTTCCCTGATTCTGACTATAGCTTTGAGATGACTGAGGAAGAGACTGGGCGTCTATACGGCAGGACAAAGCCAGTATAATGCCTAGCCTCCACTGAGGAAATCAAATTCGGGAGCCAGAACCGCTCCCCTGTAGAGAAAATAAGACTATTCCTTTTTTGACACGACGTCATTAAGGGCTTCAACGAGCTTGTCAGGATCAATTCCATGAGCTTGAGCACCTTGTTCGATGTTCTCGAACCTGGCTACTGCACAGCCATAGCAGTGTAATCCCCACTCCATGAAAGTCCCTGCGGTTTCAGGCCACTTCATGACTACTTCGCCGATTGTCATTTCTTTTGTAATTGCTTCCGCCATTGTCACTTCACCATTGTTAATCGATGTGTATATTGAAATCTCATTTTTTCTTACTTATATGCTTTAGGATACATCCCCATTGGAAATGATGTATTTGTGTCCTACGCTTCCTTCAACGTACTCGTCGGGCATTTCACCGCTCATCATGTGACGTGCTCGCCATCCGGTGCAATGGCAGGGGACTAAGAGCTTTGGTCGAATCCCCTTCAATATCTTTACAGTTTCATGCATAGTGTCTTTTGTGACTCTGCCTGCTAGATGAAGTCCGCCAATCACAGCATGGATTCTATTTTCACCTGTGAGCAATTGAGCCTCTTTGATGATGTTGATTATCCCTGCATGTGAGCATCCAGAGATTATAACGAGTCCTTTGTCTTTCATATTTGCCACTATGCTCACATCATCTATTACTGCGGAGTCATCCTTCCACTGTCCATTCATGAACACCTTGTGACCAACCATTCCCTCTTCATGTGCAGTAACTCTGGGCACCTCGCCAGTTCTCAGGAGCATTCTGTTAACAATTAGAAGTGGCTCTTTGGAAGCAATTGCTATTCCCCCTTTTTTGGCAATCTCATCAGCAGACGGCATTAGCCTCATCTCGTTTATTTTTGTCCCTTCGGGCGTCTTCACTTCGAGGCCTCTCTTGAGGAACATCAATGGGTGCAAGTACACTGGCAAATCCTTCTTCCCGATACTATCAATTGCCCAGAGCAGACCTCCAAAATGGTCCCAATGTCCATGGGACAGGACGACCGCATCAATCTCAGATAGATTCAGACCAAGAGCTGCAATATTGTTCTCCATAGTTTTATGAGACTCAGCTGCGTCATAGAGGATTTTGTGAGTCTCATTGTCCGCAGTCGCATGAATATGCAGGCACAGGCCAGCCCCCGCGAGAGGCAATGGCTTGTCATCATCCTCGTCATCTCCAACCCATTTGTGAAAGCGTTTCACATCTTTCCGCTCGGGATCTGTCCAAGCCGAAAAGCTATTGTCTGCAACAGCAATGATCTCTAAAGAATCGAGCTTCCGAAGCTCTTCCATCTAGATTCACTCCTTATTCGTAGCCTAGAGAACCATACTGTCGAGACCCTTGTCCTTCAGTACCTCTGGCCATATCGCAAAGAGTGGCTTGATCTGAGAAACAAGTCCAATCGCCTTAGTAACTGGGCCGTCTATTTTCACTTGCCCTCTCGCTAGTGCAATTGCAGTGTTCAGTTTGCCTTGCCAGAACTTGTTTGTAGTTTCAGCTTTGCTCCATACCTTTAATTCCGGTTCCTCCTCTGAGTCCCAAAGAAGCTGGCCAAGCTTTCCATCGGGTCCAGGATTCCTGAAGTCAATGGTCGGATGGGCTTCTGGATCTTCGATGTCGAACCTGACAGTCACTCCTTGTTTAGCCATTTTTGCCATGACCTCTTCGACTTCCTGACATCGTTTCCAAAACTCTTCAAACACGTCCTTTAGTTGCTCCGTACTCTCAAAACCTGTCATCTCATTGTCACCTGCTATGTGTTCTGTCAGCAAATTCCGATAGAAGTCTTTTGGAACTCCGCATTGATTAGTTGAAGTGAAGGTATTTGGACACTTCCCATGGTGTGACCTCAGAAGCCCCAGGGTTTCCAGTGAGTTCCAAGTACTCCTCCCATTCCGCGGTTCGCATTTTCACAATTGTATCAACCAAGCTCTTCCCGAGTGCTTCCACAACTACTTTGTCGCATTTCAACACATCCAAGGCTTCCTTAAGGCTTCCCGGGAGGGATTCAGTTTCTGCGGCTGTCTTGTAAAGATTCTCGCCTGTCGGAGCTGGTGGAGTCAGTCCTCTTTTGATGCCGTCTAATCCCGCCGCAAGAGTTGCTGCTACAGCCAAATGAGAACTACACAGGGGATCTGGGCATCTGAATTCAATTCTAGCCTTCACATCAGTTCCATTGTACTGCGGCACCCTAATCATAGTAGACCTGTTTCTTAGGCCCCACGCAATCCTTGTAGGAGCTTCATATCCGGGAGTGAGCCTCTTGAATGAATTTACTGTAGGTGCAACTACGGCAGCGAGTGCACCTGCATGCTCAATGAGTCCTGCTACGTAGCTTCCGGCTAATTCAGATACTTCTCCTGATTTCCCGCTCGAGAAGAGGTTGACTTTTTCATCAATACTCCAGAGGCTTTCATGAAGATGCATACCACTCCCATTCATCCCACTGAATGGCTTAGGCATGAAAGTCGCTATTGCACCTATTTCATGAGCCATCTCAGCAATTAGAAGTCTAGCAAGCATGATGTCATCAGCTGCGCCCGGTGCACTGCTGAACCTGAGCCCCACCTCGTGTTGTCCTGCAGCTACTTCATGGTGATGAGTTGTTGTCGATATGCCTATTGATCCAAGTGACTTTGCCACCATCCTTCTAAACTGTAAACCTCCATCGGCTGGGATGGTTGAGAAATAGCCTCCTCCATCTCCCGGTACAATCATACCTTGATCATTCTCTCTGACCAAGAAGAACTCGAGTTCAGATCCTACTCTCAACTCAAATCCAGCTTCTCTGGCGGAGCCTGCAATTCTGGACAGGACGGCAGAGGGATTTCTTGGATGGGGGTCTCCTGAAGTTTCAAAGACCCCGCAAACCAAGACCGCGACATCTTTTTCCCAGGGAAGGAGGACAGGACGAGACGAGCGGGGTTTCAATAGGAGATCGGAGCTATTGACCGACGCATATCCGGGCACTGAGGAACCATCGAAGTAGACTCCATTCTTCATGACCTCCTCGAAGTCCTCATAGGCAATTTCGATGCTCTTTGTTGCTCCCAGGACTGTGCTGAATATCAATCTCAGGAAATCTGGTCGGTCGTGTGTTTCACGCATTTTAGCTCTAGGGACGAAACCTAGTATAAGGATTTCCGGAAAAAAGCAGAAAGTATTTCTACTTTCTTTTGTCTGGAATCGATATGTCAGAAGAAATTGCGGAAAAATTGGATAAGACTGATATTCGACTTCTTGAGCTTTTGCAGCAGGATGGTCGGATGAGTGTGTCTGCTCTTTCCAAAGAAGTAGGCAAGGGAATCTCAACAGTCCATGCCCGAATTGGCAACCTACGGAAGCGAGGGATCATTGATCAGTTCACAACAGTATTGAATCCTGTGAAGATTGGACGGCCTACTTTGGCTCTCATTCTCATTACAATTCGCTATCGGGTACCAGGAAGTAGAAAGGTCATATCTCAACGCGAGTTCTGTGAAGAAATCACTCAACATCCACTCGTACAGGAGGTCCATGTTCTTAGTGGTGAGTTCGATGTGCTTTTGAAAGTGAGAACGAAGGATGTTCAGGAGATGAACAACTTCATCGTTGACTCACTTCGCGAGATGCCGGCAGTGGAACGAACGCTGACCATGTTTGCAATGGATACATATCTTGACACTTTGATGCTCCGAAACATTCAGAATAGATAGATGTACATATATGGGGATTGATGTACATTAATGGTCAACTTTATATAGAGCTGTTGTACGTGATGAGTAACCCTTTCCATAGGATGTGAAACGATGAGCGTGCGTTATTGCCAATGGATCGCGGGCCGAGAGAGGCCCACTTAGCAAGGATTCTATATACCGCACACTCATCGCTTCTTCCGACTTGTTTTCTTGGATTTGCTGATTCTTTTTCGTTCAGATTGCATCAGCAGCTTCCTCGCCCGTGTCAGAGGAGAGGGCCTATTGATATAACCAAGAATGGAGAGTACAGAGTTGACTAGAAAAGTAAGTAGAGTCCTGTTGGACCTAGATGAAGTACCGAAGAATTACGTCAACATCCTGCCTCACCTCAAAGAGCCTTTGGCCCCTCCCCTGAATCCAGGAACTAGAGAACCTATCGACCCTGATGCGTTGATGGCTATCTTTGCTGTTGAGTGTGTGAAGCAGGAAATGACAATGGAAAAAACCGTGCCGATACCTGATGAAGTGCGAGAGGCGTACATGAGATACGGTCGTCCCACTCCACTTCAAAGAGCGCTTGGGCTTGAAGATGCACTAAACACTCCTGCGCGCATCTATTACAAGCGTGAGGATGCATCGCCTACAGGAAGTCACAAGCTCAATACTGCGATAGCACAAGCATACTATGCACGAAACGAGGGGGTTACCAGATTAGCTACTGAGACCGGTGCAGGTCAATGGGGAAGCGCCGTAGCTCTGTCGTGTGCTCACTTCGGGCTAAAAGCAATGGTGTACATGGTGCGCGTAAGCTTAGAGCAGAAAGGGTACCGTGGTACCATGATGAGGTCCTACGGTGCTGAGATAGTTCCAAGTCCGTCTGATAGGACGGAATTTGGGAAAAGGATCAAGGCTGAGAGACCTGACCATCCAGGCACACTGGGCATCGCGATAAGCGAGGCTCTTGAAGATACGGTGAATAACGAGGATACAAAATATACTATTGGTTCTGTTCTGAACCACGTATTGCTTCATCAATCAGTAATTGGACAGGAAACAATAGTCCAACTTGAGAAGGATGATGCAATGCCAGACGCCATCATCGGCTGTGTTGGTGGCGGCAGCAACTTTGCTGGGATAGCCTACCCATTCATGGCAGATGGTCGATATGCCTCAACGGAGTTCATAGGTGTTGAGCCAACAGCTTGCCCATCCATGACGAAGGGTCCCTACAAGTATGACTTTGGTGACACTGCAGGAATGACTCCTATGATCAAGATGCACAGCCTGGGCAAAGACTTCACACCACCGCCAATACATGCAGGCGGCTTGAGATACCACGGGGTTGCGCCTACTATAAGCGCTCTTCTGAACGAGGGTCGAATACGTGCAATTGCATATGATCAGATTCCTGTTCTAGAATCCGCACTCGTCTTTGCAAAAGCTGAAGGTGTTATGCCAGCTCCGGAATCTGCTCACGCAATCAAGGCTGCTATTGATGCCGCGCGTGACGCGAAGAAGGCTGGTGAAGAACGTATTATTGTCTTCAACCTATCGGGACACGGCCACTTTGACATGGGTGCGTATGCGGCCTTAATGGATGGTGTCCTTGCTACTGAAGCTGCAACTACGGTTGTCGAGCAAGAAACAAAGATTGAGCAATCTGCTTAGCAAACTTTCTCCTCTCACTAAGGTCCTCCTCGGAATGGTTAGCAACATGCCGGGGAGTGACCTACTCCTTTAGCTTCTCTTCAGCCATTCTGAGCGCAGCCGAAACTCTGCTCATCAACTGAGGGAGAGTGGGTGTTGTCCCGACAAAGGATAATCTATTATTTATCGAGATGATTGGTGCAGTGGACCCAATGAACATAGTGAACTTCTGATTGTCCAGGACAGTGTTATCTCCACTACCTCTTAGCGCTGCATTGAGCCACGTCCGTGCTTCTTCGGAATCCTCTTTTGTATCATATTTAGCATATCGTATACAAACGCTTTCCCCGAACTTCTCTTTGACTTTCTGCATCATCTCTGAGATTTTATCTGTGGGGTTTTTAGGTGCCAAAGAGATGACCACAGTGTCCTCATCGACCTTCTCGGACGGAACAGGTACATGAGGAGTCGAATCGCCACAAGCATCCTCCTCGATTTTTGGATCCTCTTCGATCATTCCAATCCCAGGTATTGGTGGGAACACTGTTATTGTAACTTCGTCAATACAATCCTCTTTCATGGACGTGCCAACAATCGGATTTGATTTATTTGTATTGATATCGCTAGGGCAACTACCATGAACACTGATTCGGTTCCCACACCGGAGGATGTACTTAAGGGTGAGTCCTCTGCATATCTGGCAACTACCGAAGCTGGGTTTCCACGTGTGCGACCTGTCACAGTTGTGCAGATAGGTGGGGCTCTCTATGTCTTGACCAGCGCGGAATCTAGGAAATTGGAGCAAATTCGGAAGGATGACAGGGTTGAGGTCTTGACAATGGTTGAGCATGGAGGCAATCGTGGGTATCTCCGAATCTCGGGAGCAGCTCTGATTGTGGAGGATGCTGCTACAAAACGGAAAGTGGCTGACGGGATAACTTACTTCAAGAATTACTGGTCTAGAGTCAATGATCCAAGCTACGCCTTAATTCGCAGTGAACCTATGAAGGTTGTATATATGGCACCTGGAGAATTCGAGGAGTCAGTCATTAATAGTCTAAAGATGGAATAGGAAATGGGTATCAGAGGAGTGTAAGTCATGCTGGATAGAGACACCATTCGTCCTCGATTCACCGAAGAAGAGGCGCGGAAGATTGTAGAGAGCAAATTCGGAGTGAAAGGTTCTGTAGAGGAGCTTCCAAGTGAGCGTGATTTGAACTATCATATAAGAACAGAACTCGGCGTCGAATATGTCTTGAAGATTGCCGCCAAATCCGAGAAGAGCGAGATCTTAGATATGCAGAACCGAGCTATGCAGCACTTGGCCGACAAGAACGTACCCTTCAACGTTCCTTTATTCGTTCTCTCTATTGATGGCGAAGAAATCCTGACTGTCAAGGACTCAGAGAAGAATGAGCATTTTGTACGGCTCTTGCGCTATCTACCTGGAAGAGTATTTGCTGAGGTCAAACCGCATTCACCCAGTCTTCTCACTGAGTTTGGGAAATTCATAGGAGCATTAACTTGTGGTCTTGAGGGCTTTTCTCATACCGCTTCAAAACGGATGTTCTATTGGGATCTCAAACTGGCAGGTTCAGTGATAGAGAAGTACAAGGAATATATCAAAGATACCGAGAAGGTTGAAGCCATAGAACGCGTTCTGTCCATCTATGAAACCAAGGTCGTTCCACGCATGCCTGACCTCAGGACTAGCGTCGTGCATAATGATGCAAATGACTACAATGTTCTTGTAGCTACGCCATATCCACCCGAGGAAGCCAGGTTTGGTATTCTAGACTTTGGTGATATGGTACTGACCCATACTATCAACGAACTAGTCGTTGCGATAACTTACGCAATTCTAGGCAAGCAGAATCCAATCGGAGCCGCATGCAAGATAGTTGAGGGCTATCATTCCAAGTACCCTCTCACCGACATAGAGATTGAGCTTCTCTTCCCCTTAGTCTTGACCAGACTCGCCACGAGTATTGCTGTTGCAGAGTATCAGACACACCTTGAGCCCGATAATGAGTATTTACTCATAAGCCAGAAGAAAGTCTGGGCTCTTCTTCAACAGCTCTTGGATATCAACCTACGATATGCAAATTACGCAATCCGTCATGCGTGCGGTCTGCATCCTTGCCCTGAGAGCGAGAGAATTGTTGATTGGCTAAGAGAGAATTATGAATTCATAGGTTCAGTAATTGAGTTTGACCTTCGAAAAATTCCATTCGCTGTTATCGACCTCAGTGTTGGCAGCCTTGAGATTGAGAAAACGTCTGACCTCACTGACATCGACAGATTCTCAGATATCATATCTCGACGCATATCTGGGGAAGGCGCAGACTATGGCATAGGCAGATACAATGAAGCCAGACTGCTCTATGCAGGTTCTCAGTATGGAGAACCCAGCGGAGAATCAAGAACTGTTCACATTGCGATGGACTTGTTCTTGAAGCCAGGAACACAGATTCTGGCGCCTCTTGATGGCAAGGTTCATAGTCTCAAGAATAACGACCTGCCGCTGGACAATGGGCCAACGATAATTCTGGAGCATACTATCGATAATACTGATTTGAGGTTCTATACTCTCTACGCACATCTCACAAAGGAATCTCTACTTGACTTGATGAAAGGCGATAAGGTAAGGAAAGGTCAAAAGATTGCCAATGTGGGAACCTATCCGTCAAACGGAGGTTG
>JAHQWZ010000035.1 GCA_029856425.1 Candidatus Thorarchaeota archaeon | reverse complement strand
CCCTCATAATGTTGACTAGTACGAGTGGTGTTTCTGTCATGACTGCTAAGCCAATGGCTTCAAGCATTAGGCTCACGCCAGGTCCTGACGTCGCTGTCATTGACTTTGCACCAGTCCATGATGCTCCAATCACGCTTGTGATTGATGCAATTTCATCCTCGTATTGGACGTACGCTCCACCAACTTCTGGCATTCGGATTGACATCCACTCGGCGATTTCGGTCGCAGGAGTGATGGGGTATCCTCCGAAGTACTTGCATCCAGCACTGAGAGCTCCTTCTGCGCAAGCAATGTCTCCCATTGTGAACATGACTCTCTCAGGCATCTAGTTTTCCTCCTTAGACTCACGGTCGAACTCAGGAATTGCAGTGTTCTCTTCCATTGCTCCGGCGCCGTATGCTTTCCTAGCATCTTCCTTCTTTGCCAGAAAAATCGCCATGTCAGGACATATCCTTTCGCAAAACTCGCAGTTCACACATGCATCAATATCACATGCAGTCACAGGATGGTAGCCCTTTCGATTGTATTTGGACATATCAAAACAGAGAACATTCTTTGGACAGAACTCGACGCAGAGGCCGCACTCCTTGCATTGCTCCTCTAGTATCACCAGAACCTTTTCCCTTTCTCTTGCTGGTTTTGGTGTTATTGGCTTTCGAACAGCTGACACTGTTATATTCTCCCGATGCCTTAATGGATGCTATCAGAGGGTTGACTGAACAGCCTTTTGACTGCACTGCGCATGGGCGAACTGTCGAGCTATATGAGCCTTACCTTGGCGGACTATATATGGATAATCAAAGGGCCAGAGTTTAAAGCGCGCCTGTGCATTCTACCGATTAGTAAAAGGAGCTGTAGGGATTGCCTGATAATGAGCCAAGTGAGGAGGAATTGGCTGAACAAATCAAAGGCAAGACACTACAGGTCTATTGGTACCTTTTGCGCCATCCATCACCTTTGACAGCGCGTGAAGTCCAACGTGGAACAGAACTCTCTAGTCCCTCTCTCTCGCTCCACCATCTCGAGAAACTACGTCAGTTTGGGCTCGTTGAGAAAAACGTCCACGGTGAATACCAAGTAAAGCGCGATGTGCGTGTTGGTATTCTTCGACTATTCATCGGTCGAGGGAGGACAATGGTGCCCCGATACTTATTCTATGCTACTTTCTACACTTCACTGACAGCAGCCCTGATGACAATGCTATTGCTGTATGGCGATTGGTACTCAATAATTCTGATGATACTGCTTGTATCCGCGTGTGTAGTACTATGGTATGAGGCACTCAACATATGGAGGGAACAACCATTTCCAGAACAACCAGAATGACATCAAGAAAAAAGAAACATCAGAGCCGAACATATGCAGCGAGAATCAAGCTTATGGGAATAATCTCTCTATTAGTAGTGGTCATGCTGGTTTCTCCAATGTTTCTCCAGATGCAGGCAATCCCTGTTTCAAACACAACAAGGCTACCAAGAGATGCTTCCCACCACTCCGCAGAAGATGCCATTCTGAATTTGACGTATTGGTCTCGTACTAACTCTACCATTGACGTGGTGAATCCAGGTGAAAGGATTGGAGGTGACCACGTCATACTAGAGGCTACTTGGACACCATCAGTTCTAGTTGGTAGCGTAAGCATCGAGGTGACTGCAATAGCAATCCCATCAGTAGTATCCAACAGCTCAACAACAAACTCCGTTCGAGTAGACACTCGTGCACTTGGCAATAACGGGACTTGCACAATTAACTCCACTGTTTGGCTCTTAAATGGAACATCATTCAGTGAATCGGTTGAGAACATCTACATCGGGAACTTCTTCACCCCGAGAGTAAATGTCCTCACACCAAATGGGGGTGAGACTTGGACAGGCGTGAATAACGTGACTTGGAATGCATGGGACGCGAATCAAGATGAGGTTCTAACCTATGATGTCTTGGTTTCTTTTGACTCAGGAGCGACATTTCAGTCACTTGCTTCAAATCTAAACAGGACATGGTATATGTGGGATTGCAGTGCATATCCTATTTTAAACACATACTTGATTGAGATAATAGTCACTGATGGAATCTATTATGAATCAGATAGATCTGATGCCACCTTTGCAGCTGGCGAAACGACAACACCAACTATTACTACAAATACGACAACGACCACAACTCTACCACCTCCAATTGATTCACGTGTTGCCATTTTTCTACTGCTATTTGTGTTAACTAGCGGAATAATGGCACTCGTCGTCTACTATGCTGCAAAGAAGTGGTTCTGAGATGGAGATGTTCCAGAATATCATCCGAATATCTTGTTCAATAATGATTGAGTATTAACCACATGCTTGTCCAGTCCTAGCTCGCCTGGATCAAGGCCAAGAGCAAGCCCGAGTAGCTGTGTGTAATATATCACTGGAATTTGGTATTTCTCCTCTCCAATCTCCTTATTCAATTCAGGCTGGGAAAGCTCATACTGCAGGTGGCAAAATGAGCACACATTGAGGACGCAGTCAGCTTCAGCCGCCAACATATTGTCGAGCTTCTCTTTTGCAATATCCACACTAATCGCCACGTTGCCGCCTCTGACTCCTCCTCCAGCCCCGCAGCATAGTGACTTGTCCTTGTATCTGATACTCTCCGCACCAGTGGCTTCAACAAGTTCATCAAGGAATGTGTGATTCTGTGTTTTCTTCCAGGGTCTGTTCTTACTTGGCTTCAAGAGATGGCAACCGTAATGAACTGCGACCCTAATGCCTTCAAGCGGATGTGTCACCATTTCCTTGATACGGTCCGCACCGAGATTGGAAATCACCTCTATGATGTGTTTTGCATCAACTTCCGCATTGAACGTGATGTCCATTCCATCGAAGACCTTTCGCACTTCCTTCAGTTTCTCTGGATGATCATGAATCTCCGATAGTGCCTCCTTGAATGTGCCATAGCATCCATTGCATCCTGTGATAACATCATTTCCAGACATCTCAGCAAGGGCTAAATTTCGTACTGCGAGGGCAAGCCAAGTGGGCTCGTCAAAAGACCTGACTACACCTGGTGCCGGACAGCAACTAGCACCTTCGATGTCTTCAAGCTCCACACCTAGCATGGGCATCACCACCCTGATGCTTTTCTCAAGATTGGGAAACCGATTGGGCATGACACAACCAAGGAAGAGCGAGTACTTCTTCGCCTCCGTCAAGTCAGACTCCCCCCTCTGACTGGCCGTCAATCAAGGTCTTGAACCCGGTCTTCTTCATGATTTTTTGAACATCCTTCAACGCTTTCTTCTTCGAGTGCGTAGTAGGGGGCAATTCGTCTAGACCAAGGCTCTTTCGTATCTCACGGTTGTATTCATCTATTGGAACGGCGTGTCCAGTTGAGAGGAGCTTCTGTGAAGCCTTTCTATGTTGTGGAAGCATAAATCCCTCATCAACAGCCATATTCCTCATGATGATTATGGCGTCTGTTACCTTAATCTCTCTGGGGCACCTCTCAAGGCACGTATAGCAGGTTGCGCATAGCCATAGGTCAGGACTTGCTAGCACCTCATCCTTGAGGCCCAGAATGGCTTTTCTCATCAGCTCACGCGTCCTGAAAGCAGTCCGGCGACCGCTCGGGCATACGCTGGAACATGTTCCGCACTGAATGCATGTCCGAATTCTATCAGCACCTGCCTCAATGATTCTTTCTGTAAATTGCGGGTCGATGTCTTCGGATCCAATTTTTTCGCCCGAGATAGGGTTTGCCATGAGATTTCCTCCAACGCCAGGGATGCTGATTGAACGCCGAATCTTTGGAGATATAAGGATTGGTTTTAGGGTCTAGATTTCAGGAGATATTCTATTCATATGGGTAGTCACTAGCCGAGAGCAAGCCCGTGTTTCCAATTCTCACATTTGTTAGACCTATGTCTTTGGCGACATCCTTTGCGGCATTTGCGTGAGCCCTGCTTGTACAAGGCAAATCGGACATGGCATGATGAGGGTGGAATCCAAGGAGTGCAGTTGGTATTGTCGGGTCACAATCCATTATGAACTCGCACAATCTTCTCACTTCATCAATCCCTACATATCCTGGTACAAGCAGAATGCTTGCCACCAAGAACTCTCTATCACGCTTCAATCCCTTCTTAGAGAGAAACCGGAAGTTGTTGAGAACTGCTACATTTGACATGCCTGTGAGTGCAGTATACAATCGGGGTGACACCGCCTTAAGGTCGAACTTGAATGTTCCTCCAGTGCTGATGATTGTGTCTGCAATCTGTGTGAGCCACTTTCGTGACATGTTTCCATTAGTTTCATAACACACTCTCACTTGTCTGTCTTTGTTGAGCAACTTCGAAGATTCTAGGGAGTGATCTGCATTGCATGCCGGGTCGCCCCCGAAATAGCACACGCAAGCAGTCCGGTCATTTGCCACGGAGGCAAGCTCTTTTGGAGTCATCAGGGGTCTTCCGCTAGCCATCATCTCCCTGAAACTACTGTTCTGACAGAACAGACAATCTGAGTTGCATGAACCGTAGAAAACAGCAAGATTATTGAGTCGTCTGGCATAAGTGAAAGTTGGGTCGCCCTTTGTGATAGGACAGACCCAATCAGCAACACAGTTCGTTGGAAGGGGATCGAAGTACCAAGAAACTATCGCTCTTCCCGGATATAGATTAGTGACCATTCCCCGATCAGCAATGCGAAGGTTGCAGAAACCTACCTCGCCTTCATTGAGTCTACAGTGGTTCCCGCAGTCTGGACAAACAATCGTCCCTGCATCGGGAATAGAAGGTACTAGACTTTGTTCAATCCTGAGCTGCTGGTGCCTGTCCTTAGCCGCATGAAGAGCAATCTCATCGTCATCGAGACAGACTGAACACCGCCCAATAACCTTTGATGCAATTCTTCTTTCATACGCATGATTTGGACAGAGCATAAGTCATGATGGACGCACAAGGGAATGAGTCTTTGCTTCTAGCGAAACGACCTTTTGGCAATGGATTTAAGGCCGGAATCTAAGCATCGCGGGTAGTCGGTGTATCACCATGACTAGCGCAGACCAGCCAGATGTACATGTGATTGATGAAGTCGACACAGAATTTGTTGACATGATCAAGAGAATAGGTGGTCCCAATATTCAAAGCTGCTATCAGTGTGGAACATGCAGCGGCAGCTGTCCAGCAGGAGCTCGTACAAACTACTTAGTGCGAGGCATAATCAGAAAGGCATTATTGGGCTTAAAGGAAGATGTGATTTCTAGTCAAGAATTATGGTATTGCACCACATGCTACACTTGCACTGACAGATGTCCGCAAGACGTTCAACCCACCGAGGTCATTAAAGCCATTCGAAATGTTGCAGTTGCAGAAGGCTATATGCTTGAGCCGCATCAGAAGGTAGCTGCAAAAGTCATAGAGGCTGGCCATGCAGTCCCTCTAGATAAAGAGTCCTGGCAGAAGCTTCGTGAAAAGGTTGGCCTAGAGCCCGTTCCTCCTAACGCCAGTGGAAACCCATGGGCAATTGAAGAGATTCGAAAAATCACTAGTAAAAGTGGGTTTGACAAGCTCATCGGCTACGAGGAGTTCATGCGAGCTGAAGAGGAGAAGAAGAAGGAGCAGGAGAAGAAGGGGTGAAATTTATGGCGAAGAATCCCAAATTCTATCATTTCCTTGGTTGCGTCATTCCACATCGTTATCCGAGTGTTGAAAAAGCTACAAATCTTGTCTTCGAGGATTTAGGAATGGAACTCCTTGATCTGGTGGGTGCTACATGTTGCCCCGCACCAGGCGTCTTTGGATCATTTGAGAGAGTGACATGGGCTACGGTGGCTGCGAGAAATCTCACCCTAGCTGAAGCTGGCGGCCATCCAATCACAACAGGATGCAATGGATGTTTTGCAAGTCTCTGGGACTCCAATCATGAGCTGAAGCATGACGAAGAACTTCGAAAGGCTGTGAATAATAATCTAGCAGAGATTGGTCGCGAGTTCAAGGGTACTATAGAAGTGACACATTATGTGGATGCCCTTTACGACTACGCAGGAGTCGAGGCAATCAAGAAACGAGTCACCCGTCCATTCGAGGGAGTTCGAATGGCGTTACATCCTGGCTGTCACTGGATGAGGCCTAAGCTAATCAAAAAGAAAGACGATTCAGAACGGCCACATATCTTCAAGGAAGTATGTGAAGCTTCTGGAGCAGAATATGTTCCGTACAAGGATGAGCTCATTTGCTGCGGAGCTGGAGGAGCGGTAAGAACTGCAGATGTAAAGGTATCTCTCGATTTCACAATGCAGAAGTTTGAGAGTATCATAGATGCCGGAGGCGCAGATATAATCGTCACTCCTTGTCCGTTCTGTGAACTTCAATTAGACCTGGGACAAGTAGAGATACAGAAGTATTTTGAGAAGGAATTTCATTTTGATGTAATGCATGTGACTGAGCTGTTAGCTCTTGCCTTTGGGCACGAACCTGAGGAGTTTGGTCTTGCCACTCATTTACAGTACATGCAACGAAAGAATCAGCCGAATTGGGAGAGACTTGGCATAGAGGTCCATAAACCTGAGGATGTGGTAGCCTCAGAATGACTCGAGAGGTAGCGTGAATCTTTAGACATCCATTTTATGGACAACGTTCTCGCGGCCGTCTCTGAATCGCTTTATCAGACCTCTCTCTTCAAGTGAGTTCAGTAGCATGCTGGCCATCGATTGTGACATGCTGTGCTCTTCATAGATCTCTCTCTGTAGGCATGAACCGCCTTTCTTGTCCAGCAATGACAGGACTTGCTGTTCTTGACTGGAAACCACACTGATTGTGCTTTCTTTCCTCGTCATGAAACGCCTCACAGCTGCTGGCAACCTTTCTATGACCAATACCGCAAATACCCCTATTGCAGCACCTGCGATTCCATAGAGTAGTAGATTTGCGGACTGGGATTCAGTTTGCAGAAGTCCAGTAGGTAGCTGACATTTCACGATAAAGGCTTGTTCCTGCCCAGGAAGTAGAACCATCGTTTCCCAGTTGAAGACCATTCTGTTCCCATCCGTGAAATTGCTTGCCGGGATTGGAAACAGCGGAGCTGCTGCATCTGATTCCAGTGTGGCATGAGATGGAAGATGAGTCCTGCATGTTAGACCCTATAGAACACTATAGTTAAGCAAAACCGCCATCTGGACAAAGCACTGAAGTGACCAGACCATGACTATTCGAAAAATGAGCAAAGACTATCTCTTGATTCGATCTGGGAGAACAACCTCTATCTGAGAGAGATCATGGAATCTGTCAACAAATTCTCTTGACTTCATCCTTGTAAGGTATGCCCGCGTGTAAAGCCGCCTGCACTTCATCTGCGTCTCCCGGATGGGACGTTATCCCTGTAATATATGAGGTCACCTATTTGAAATAGTTAATTAGAACGGCGGAAAATTGTTTGGCGCCAATCAATACTCGTAGAACTCCCGAGAACACTGACAAGACCACGTTTCGTCAATTATTGCGATATGCTAATTGCAGAGTATATGTAATTTTCCTTCGCCTGCAACGGGGGCAAGACTTTCCCAGACCATAATGCGTCTGGTCAGGAGGTATTGAGATTGACAAACATCGATGAAAATGATACTTATCTTCATAGACTCGGCAAATTGACGCCAGTCTACGTGATTGCACTCATTACTGCTATGGAGGGATTGCTGGCTCCATTTGCCACATTGGACATCGCCTTTCAAGTCATTGCAGTCGTGATGGTATTGATTGCTGCCATTGTTTTGTTTTGGTATTTTGAGATACGCGATCAAAAGGTCGACTTCCGACCCCAGCTTGTAATTGCTTTCATGACATCAATGCTCTACATAATACTCTCGAGCATTAGAATACTAAACATAGACCTTGGAGACCTAAACTACATACTCATGCTAGGAGTGGGACTATGGACATTTGTCACACCGATAATCATCAAGGGCTGAAAGCTGCAGCAAACTCCATCATCCTGAAATAGCAGGGTATCTCCAGTAAAAGCGGAGTACCCCTAATGGCTACCATACTGATGAAGCTCTCAGAAGAACGTGCAGCTGCTCAGTATGACAGATGGATTTCACTCCTCACGTTTAGGCAAGACGCGGTTCTAAGGAAGTATGTCATTGATCATCTTTTGCCCCAGAAAGGGACTATGCTGGATGTAGGCTGTGGAACAGGGAAATTGCTGGTAGAGGCTGGAAGGCGGGGTATCCACGGAATCGGAGTAGACAACAATAGACAGATGCTTCAAGTTGCCAAGGAACGAGTTAAGAAGCACAATCTCTCAAGACGAATCGATTTCGAATATGGAGATGCCACATCACTCGAATTCGATGACGGAGCCTTTGACATAATGGTGAGCACCTTGATGGTAAGTGAGCTTCATCCGGAGCAACTGGAGGCATTCCTGCGCGAATCAGCGAGAGTTGTTAGTCCTGGAGGATCGGTTGTCATTGGTGGTGAAGGCAGTCCACGGAATAGGCTAGTCGGTCCATTCTTTGATATCATACGACGTCTGAGTTTCAAGTTGGTATCTAGCGATGTTGGACCCCATCCGCATTACAACATACCTAGGATAATGAGGTCTGTTGGACTGAACCCCAAGTATAGAGTCTCTCTAATGGGAGGGCTATTCCAGCTATTTGTGGCGGAGGTATGATGTTGAAGAAGGGCTGGAAATACTATGCATGCTTACTGGGTTCACATCTTATGTGGCCTGCTCTAGCTGTCAAATCAGAACAAGGTTTGTTCTCATTTAATGATGCAGATTCCAATTCGCCAGTGCTTGTCACCACTGATTACTACATGACAGTTTATCGAGTGACTGAAGCGATTGAAAGACAGAAGTTGAAATGTCATCTGCTTGTTGTTGATGGCCGTGGGATTAATGTCTGGTGTGGAAGTAGAGGAGGTAGTGTAGATACTGATTCTGTATTGGCTGCCATAAGCAATTCAAACCTGGGTGAGAAGGTATCACATCATATACTTGTCCTTCCTCAGCTAGCAGCGAGCTCAATTTCCAAATCAGTTTTAGCCGAGAATGGATGGCGAGCAGTATTTGGACCTGTGGAGATCGATGACGTGCGCGAGTTTATCGAGAATGAAAACCGCAAGTCACGCGAACAAAGTATAGCTACTTTCACCCTGAACAGACGAATAGAGTATAACCTTGCCCATTTAACCTTTGAAACCATAATGTTCCTAATAATGACGCCCATATTCTGGGCTCTGAGTTTCCTTGGCGGACCCCTGCTATCCTGGCACGATTATTGGATGACTAACCTATTGCTCCTTGTCATTGGAGTCTGGATATTGGGGACATTTATGGCGCTCGCAGATCCGCTAATGCCAACTTCCTCAGGCTATGTGCGAGGTGCAATTACTGGAATACTTGCCCTTGTCGTGTGGAAGATGGTTCTCTTGTTCATCTCTTTCTTCTCTATAGCTGCAGTAGTCTACGAATGGGCTTGGCTGGATGCGAGTGGTCTCACAATTTTGGGCCTGTCGCTATTTGTAGGTTTTAATTGGGGGGGCTCCACGCCTCAGTTAGGAGAAGCCCAGATGACCCGGGACATAATTGCAGGCATTGGGACGTTGGTTGTTCTTTTCGCATTGGGTATCTACTTCCCTTTGGGTATCTTCTGAGGTGATATGAAATGATAATCTATGACTATGGAGCCTGTTCCGGTTGCCAGGATTGTTTGAATGTATGTCCGAGGGGGGTCTGGGGCTTTAACGAGAGTACAAGAAAAGCAGAGATAATCAAGCCGAAGAAGTGCATTGACTGCACCTCCTGTGAGTTTCAGTGTCCTGCACGCGCAATCAGGATTGAGAGGCCAATTATTCCAAAGAGCCCACAAATCATCGGACTACCCGATTAGTCTAGGACTCCAGATTGGACAGTTTGGATTTCTTCGTCCGATAACAAACATTTTATCATGCTATTCAACCGATGCGCCTTGTTACGTCGGAGTGGACAAAGGAATGGCAGAGTCTGCTACAAAGCCGGTTGTAATCATCGGTGCAGGTATTGCAGGGATGCGTGCTGCACTTGATCTCGCTGAGATGGGCGTCCAAGTATATATGGTCGAGAAGTCCTCCTCCATCGGAGGTCATATGTCCCAACTGGACAAGACATTCCCCACTCTCGACTGCTCAATGTGCATTCAAGGACCATGGATGGTTGACTGTTCTCGTCATCGCAATATTGAGATCTTGGCTTATTCTGAGGTCACGGATGTATCCGGGGAGGCTGGTGACTTCATGGTCAAGGTCCTTAAACTCACCAGAAGGGTCGACATGGACAAATGCACAGGCTGCGGGGATTGTGAGAGGGTCTGTCCAATTGAGGTTAGGAACGAGTACGATATGGGTCTTAAGATGAGGAAAGCCGCCTATATTCCGTTCCCACAGGCTGTACCCAATATTGCAACTATTGACATGGAGAACTGCATCGAGTGTATGACCTGTGTCAAGACCTGCAAGGCAGAAGCTATTGACTTTGAGATTCCTGATGAGATTGTCAAAATCAATGCAGGATCAATAATTGTTGCCACAGGTTACAACTTGCTTGATGCTGCATCTGTGCCAGAGTATGGCTATGGGCGATTTCCAAATGTGGTGACTGCACTTGAGTACGAACGAATGGTTTCAGCCAGCGGTCCCACGAAAGGGATTGTGATGAGGCCATCTGATGGAAAGGAACCGCATCGTATCGCGTTTATTCAATGCGTAGGCAGCCGAGATGTAAACCATTGTGCCTATTGCTCCAGAATCTGTTGTACTTATGCAACCAAGGAGGCAATCATCACCAAAGAGCACACTCCTGAGGTCCACATCGATATCCTCTACAATGACATGCGCGCATTTGGAAAGGGTTTCGAAGAGTTTGTGGTTAGGGGCGAAACCGAATATGCCATTAACTACGTCAAGGGGCTTCCCAGCTATATCACTGAGGACCCCGAAACTCAGAACCTGATTGTCAGACATAGTGATGCGAAAGGGCACGAGGTTCTGAAGGACCGCTATGATCTTGTAGTTCTCTGTCCCGCAATGGTGCCAAACAAGAATAATGAATTGATGGAGAAGCTTGGGATAAAGCTCGATCAATATGGTTTCATTGAGGGGAAGGGTGACGGGATTGATTCTGTCCAGACTGGCGTTCCAGGAGTGCACATGTGCGGAGCGTGTAATTTTCCCAAGGACATCCCTGACTCCGTTGCCCAGGGAAGTGCAGCTGCCGCGATGGCTACCATGGATATCGTATTGCCAGAGGCATCAGAAAGCGAGGCACTTACAGAAGCAGATCTGGAGCTTATTGCTGCAGAGCCCCGGATTGGAGTTATCATCTGTTCCTGCGGAATCAACATCGCTGGGACAGTAGATGTTGCGGAAGTCACAGAATATGCAAGCACACTGCCCGGAGTAGTCTATTCCGAGAATCTTCTCTATTCATGTTCATCAGACGCTCAAGATGTAATCAAGGAGGCCATTAAGGAGCATAACCTCAACCGTCTAGTTGTCGCGTCTTGCACACCTCGAACTCATGAACCTCTCTTCAGAGCAACCATTGAGGAGGCCGGACTCAACAAGTATCTGTTCGAGCTCGCAAACATCCGAGAACACTGTTCGTGGGTGCATCAAGCTGCAAAGGATGAGGCAACCTCCAAGGCAAACGACCTTGTTCGGATGTCTGTTGCACGAGCAAGGCTTCTGGAGGCCCAGCAGGAAGCAGTCACCACGGTCGAGCCCACTGTGCTTGTCATAGGTGCTGGTGTTTCTGGGATGGCTGCTGCAGATCTGATAGCACAGAAGGGCTTCAAAGTAGTACTTGTCGAGAAGGACGATAAGGTTGGTGGCTTCCTGAATGAACTTCGAACAATCAACTTCGACCATCGACCAAGCGAGGAAGTTGTGAAGGAGTTCGAAGCAGCCATAAAAGGCAATCCAA
>JAHQWZ010000034.1 GCA_029856425.1 Candidatus Thorarchaeota archaeon | reverse complement strand
GTTACAGCCAGTTTGAGGGTAGTCTGAAGGGGGTCGATCCCCAGGTCATGGTTTTCCAGATTCCAGGAGGAATGCTTTCTAACCTAGACAACCAGCTCAGAGAACAGGGTGCATCGGACCGTTATGATGAGGTACTCAAAGAGGTCCCTAGGGTCAGAGCAGAACTTGGCTATCCACCATTAGTGACGCCGTCTAGTCAGATAGTAGGAACTCAGGCTACTTTGAATGTCATCACGGGGGAACGCTACAGCATGATTCCTCATGAGGTCAAGCAGTATATACGAGGTTACTACGGTCGCCCGCCAGCTGATATTGATCCTGAAGTCAAGAAGAAAGCAATCGGAGATGAGAAACCTCTTGACTGCAGACCTGCAGATCTGCTTGAGCCCGAACTCCCCAACGCGGAAGAGGACTTGAAGGACATCCCTCACCTCCCCAGGGATGTTGTATCTTACGCGTTGTTCCCTCAATATGCTCTTGACTTCCTGAAGCGGAAGGCTCAGAAAAAGGCGCGAGGAGACATGACAGCTGAACAGGAGGCTGCCATGATTGCAGCGGTTCTTCATATGAGTGCCGAAACTGCAAGTGGATTTGGTGCTCCGCTATTGCATGGTGATGCGTGGGCAAGAGCTGGTATCGATGATCAGCATACTTCAGCAGCGGCTCCAGCTCCAGGCCAGTGGGAACGTTCGAGCTCCTCGTGGGCGTCAGCAGGCAGGCGAGAAGAAATGCGCCGCAGGCGACAGGGGGTTCCGTGATGAGTTCTGAATATGAAATCAAGCTTGAAGACCGCATTTACAATGTTGAGATTAAGAAGCTCGATGAAGGGGGACTGCTGATAGTGAAGGTGGGTGACGAGAGTTTCACACTAAAGGTCGAAGAGACCGAGGAAGGGTCATGGAGTGTGAATGACACCTATACTGACCACGCCATCAAACTCACTTCCAGGACCGGTAGCAAAGCTACGCTGGAGCTTAATGGTGATCAGCATCAGATTGAGTGGTCACGTGTAAGGAAGCAGGTTGGCGCAGCCCCACCTGCAGGAGTGCCAGTATCAAGTGGAAAGAAGGTCGCTGGTGGAGTATACCCGCCAATGCCAGGCAAAATCACTGAAGTCATGGTGAAGGTCGGTGATGCGCTTAAGCGTGGCGATACGGTCTGCATTCTTGAGGCAATGAAGATGTTCAATGAGCTGAGGGCATCGTCAACGGGAACTGTGAAAGAGGTCAATGTCGAACCGGGATCCAATGTCACACCCAATGATCTTCTCGTTCTCGTGGAATAGGGAGCTTCCGAATATAACGAAATCATCCCCTTCATGATTGCCTCCTAGATGGCTTTTCGTTAACATAATGATCAGCATCTACAAAATATGCATATAAAGTTCCTAAAAGACAGTTCGAATATTCTCGACTTTCTGCTGAAAGAACCTTCCGAGGGGCCAATATGCGCATCTACAAGAAATTTCGGAGAAGGAGCGTACTGCTCGCACTAGGCTTTGCTCTATTATTCATGGTTTCATCAACAGTAAATACCCACACAGACCAATTTCCTTTTGACCCAGAAACATACTCTCCCCTGAGTAGATACACAACTTCTGCCCTTGGGATTGAAGACTATGTGGATTCCAACCTTTCCGATATTGATAGTTCTCCAGATATTGGAACTCACTCAAGTTTCAATAGTCAGCAAGCTGGACCTGATTCAACTTACGATACACTTGCGGAAGCTAACGGTGCTCCTCCACCAACTAACTCGGAAGATGATATTGACAGCGCTACATCAGATGTCGACTCATCAACTGATGTCGGAATTGAAGGAACTTTTACTTATGCTCAAGGGTCCGTACTTGACTCAAGTTACTTTACCATCCAAGAAGAAAGTATGATTTCAGCCTATGGCGGAGAAACGGGTTCTGTCTTTGTAACTGGCTCTGTTCCTGATATGGCTGACAGAGATCAATTGGCATTCTATCAAGCTATTTTCTGGAATCCTACAGATAATGTCTATGATGTTTCAAGAGTTGAATTCAACTACACTGGTAGTTCATGGTTAAATGCTATTGCTCAGGGAAGTGGATCATCATCTCCAACATCTGAATGGGCTCTTTCAAACAAACAAGTTGCCTACTGGGCGGGTTCCTCACCCATCACCGTGCAGCCTCATACCGTACATTCGTTCTATGTGTGTGGTGATTCAAATAAGATAAATTCTGAATTCTACATCGATATTCGAATTACAGCGAATTCTTCGACTTATACTGCATCTTATCACTCAGAGCAATCTAATGGAAACCGACCTGCTGCTCAGCTCTGGCTGGGATCATCCTTGCCTCCCTCACAGATACATTCTGTTTCAACTAGTACTCAAACAACTGTGTATGTTTCTCTTGAGGAAGATTCGAACAAAGCAGATATCCTATCAGGAGGAACATTGACAATTGATGTTCCTTCAAGTTTCACAGGTATCACAGATGTGGGTGGTACTAATTGGGGAACCGCGACGATCAATGGGAATCAAATCACAGTAAGCAATACTGCAACCGTAAAGGATTCATACATAACATACGCCTTTCAAATCACATCACCAAGTGATCCTGGATTGTACAAGCTGGATGTTGCTTTTGAAGACGGCTCCTATGCACATCCAATTGGTAACTTCACTATTCATGTGACAGGAGTTCCACCAACAGTGGAAAAAATCAATCTTGAATACCAATGGACCTCTGCTGCCTTTGATAGAACACATGAAGAAGTTTGTATCTATACGGGAAGCCATACTGGTTCAGAGGATTTGACGGTTAACTACTGGGATGGGTTCTCTTGGAATGCACTTGGAGCAATTTCCGCAACTGGTTGGACAAACCTCACTGCAACAGGCTTGACCTCATTTACGTACACAATTCAGTTGATCGGTACTTCTGAATCAAGTGACAGCTCGAAGGACCTCTGGAATATCGATCTCATTACTCTGCATACTTGGACGACACAGACATATAATTACAAACTAGACCTCGAGGTACAGTGGACATCAGCCAACTCCTCTCAAGATTATGAGGAATTATGCATCTACGCTGGAAGTATGGACACTGAGAGTATTCGTGTCGACGTATGGAATGGTGCTGGCTGGACAAATATTGCATCAGACCTTACGCCATCATCTTGGAACAATTTTACGATTGGCACCTGGCTGACATCTTCTGTATTTACAATAAGATTTAGAGGTGACATTGAGGTTGGAGATACAACCCAGTCCTCTTGGGAAATTGATGCATGTCTTCTTCATACTTGGGATAACAACGTGCCCCAAAACACACCTACTCCCTCGATTTCGAATCTTGATGATACGACCTACCTTTATGCAAAATATCGGCAGTATCAACTGACTGCCAATGTAAGTGATGAAGATGGATATGCAGAAATTGACTTTTTTGAATTGACACTCACTTCCGATGACCGAGTTACAGAATACTGGACAATTCGATATGACGAGGATACAAACTCATTCACAGAGCAATCTGATCCGAGTGATTACATCACACTCGATGCAGGTTCATCAAGCTCGATAGAAAGTGGCAATAGTATCAGTGCGACTTTCTTCATCACAATCAATTGGAATCACCCTGATGTTAGCAATACTGATTTGAAATCCGAGGTATTCGATGCAACCCCGTCTTCAGATTTAGACTACTATGAAGTGAACTGGAATGTTGAAACACGACTAGATACCAGTAGTGGACCAACACTGAATGATGGTTCTGGAACAATCGATAGAGGTGATCTTGATGAGTCCATGACTGCTTCAGGAATAATCACCTATCTTGGGAGTACACTTCATCCTGCCGCATCAGACATTGATGTCTGGATTTCCTCCTCTGAGTACGGTACGCAAGTTGGACCATGGGAGGCAACAAACTACGAGGATATAGGCGGATCTTTCTCGACTACCGTCTATTCAGACAACCTTGTTGGTTTGGATACGTTTACCTTCAAGGCAGTAGAGGAAGGCGTAGGTGCTGGTGGAAGTGACCTCTTTGGTTCCAGTCAGTCAGCCAACTATATTTCAGATAGAGTCCAAGTTCAGTCCTACTCAACTGATGATTCAAGAATCAATGTTGATAGCGCTGCCAATATGCAAGTCACACTTTACTATGACTATGATGACAGCTTCGTGACTGATGGAACTGTTACAATCAATGGAATTTCTGCAACTTACAGTGGCTCGAACGGTGTCTGGGATTTCAGTGATACCGAGTCTGTAGTCCAGCTGAACACCTATGACTCCCTGACATACTCTGGTGGAACTCACGGAATCACTGTGGAGGACCAGAATGGACAGAACCTCAATCAGATATGGGACAGAATCACAGTTTTTTCCTACTCTGTGGTCGATAATAGGGTTGATGTCGACACATCTGTCAATATCGATGTCACACTCGTCTATGCCTACGACAGTAGCGCAGTCACAGATGGGACAGTCACGGTCAATACAATTTCAGCCACTCATCAGGGTGGTGGAGTCTGGAGGTTCTCAGACACGAAGGCTACAGTTCAGGGAGTTACCTACAACCTTGTAGCAGCCAGCGGAAACACCCATGGAATCACTCTGGTGGACCAGAATTCACAGTTTCAGGGTGTAATATGGGACCAGATCACTGTACTCTCGTATTCAACTCTTGACAATAGAGTCAATCTAGATGACTTAGTAACAATCAATGTCACACTGGAGTATGCATACGACAACGCAGATGTTGCTGACGGTGTTGTAACAATAAACTTGGTCTTGGCCTCGTATCAGGGTAATGGCATTTGGCAGATTTCAACCTCAAGGAGCACAGTCCAAGGTGTGACGTATAATTCAGTTGTCTGTTCAGGAAACACTCATGGAATAGCGGATGTCGATCAGAATGGCCAGTCTCAGCTTGTCATCTGGGACCAGATTACTGTCCGAACATACTCAGTTTCAGATGGAAGAACGAACATCAATGGCAATGTCGATATCAATGTCACGATAGAGTATGAATATGACGACAATCCAGTAACTACTGGAACTGCAACAATCAATGCATTTTCTGCAACTCACCTGGGTGGAGGTGTCTGGAGGATTATTCAATCCAGAGCTACTGTGCAGCTTGTTACATACAACGTAGTAGCCTGTTCTGGTAACTCCTATGGAATCACAGACGTCAACCAGAACTCTCAATCCACTCAGGTCATCTGGGACCAAGTCACAGTACGTTCTTACACTGTTGTCGATACACGTGTAGATGTTGACACCGCAGTTAACATAGATGTACTGATAGAGTTCGAGTACGACGATACAGCTGTCACAGATGGTACAGTCACAATCAATTCGATATCTGCTACCCATATCGGTACAGGAGTCTGGAGAATAACAGATACAAAGTCCATTGTACAGAGTGTAATCTACAACACTGTTGCTTGCTCTGGAAACACATTTGGAATTACTGGTGTCAACCAGAATGGACAGTCCCAGACAGTCATCTGGGACCAGATTATTGTACGCTCATATTCGATTGTCGATAACCGTGTTGAGATCAATACTGCTGTTTCAATAGATGTAACTCTCGAATACGAATTTGATGATTCTGATGTTTCTAACGGCATAGTGACTATCAATGGGATCTCTTCAGCCTACCAAGGCAGTGGCGTATGGAGAATTACTCAGACCAAGTTGAGTGTCCAGAGTGTGACCTACAATACTGTCGCAGTAAGTGGCAATGCTTATGGAATCACAAGTGTGGACCAAAACTCTCAGTCACAGGAGGTCATCTGGGATCAAATTACAGTTCGTTCTTATACTGTTATTGACAGTCGTGTCGACCTTGATGACAGTGTGAACATTGATGTTCTTATCGAGTATGAGTACGATGACACTCCTGTCACTGATGGCTCAGTTTCAATCAACGGTGTCAGTGCCACTCCTCAGGGTTCAGGCACATGGCGAATTGTACAGTTTCGGAGTTCTGTTCAGGGTGTGACATATGACACTGTGACCTGTTCAGGGAATAGTGAAGGAATAACAAGTGTCAATCAGAATGGCCAAAGCCAGATTGTCATCTGGGATCAGATTACCGTGAGAGGTTACGAGGTCTCAGACTCTCGAGATAATGTTGGTGACACCATAACCGTCACTATTGAGCTAGAATACGCGTATGATGATTCTGATGTCGAAGATGGGACTGTAACTGTTAACTCTATCTTATTCACCTACACTGGTTCTCTTGGAAAGTGGTCTGCCAACAGAATTCAGGCTATTGTCACTGATGAAACTTTTGACACTGTTGTGGTTTCGGGTAACTCATTCGGCATAACGGACGTCAATCAGAATGGACAGTCCCAGACTATAATCTGGGACCGAATTCAGGTGTTGACAACAGCAGCCAATGACACTCGTCTGAACATTGGTGCTTACTGTCAAATTCAAGTCACACTTCAACTGGAATATGATAGTTCAGCGCTTGGTGCAGGCGACACAGTCACATTGAATGGTGTGGCAATGACCTGGGATGTCGGGGATTCTAGATTCGAGCTTAACAGACAGAAACTAACAATTGGGCTTTGGACATTCTTTGTTAACTCATCTCTAGAGTCAACTTATGGTATTTCTGCTTTGAATATCAATTCTCAGGAAGTCAGTGTTATCTGGGACCAGATTCTGATTCTTACAACAGTTGTAGACGATGCAAGGGTTAGTGTTGGAGCCAATGTTGAACTGCGGGTGACAGCTGAGCTCGCATATGATGGACATGTACTCGGCTCAGGAGATGCCATTGTAATGGACAGCAGCTTCATGAATTGGGATGGCGGAAATGGCTGGTTCGATCTCACTCGTTCCCAGGCAAGTGTTGGCACCTGGACATACCAGGTTAACTCAGCCATAGAAGCCACCTATGGAATCTCAGCTCTTGACCTGAATGGTCAGAGCCAGCAGGTGATTTGGGACCAATTAATAATCAACATAGTCGCTGACATGGACAGTGTCCCCAATGGAATTCAGGTGAACTTCACAGTCACTGTGACATTCCAGTATGACTCAGCTCCTTGTACGACATACACAATCAGGATAGCCAGGAACGCAACTCACTGGCACACCTTTTCTAGTGCTAACATATCCTTCTTCATCGACACGAACTCAGCTGTTGTGTACAACTACACAGCGACTGCAGTGGTGAGTGAAACAACCTACGGAATCATAGTCTTTTCAACAAACACCGAAACTGTGACCTGGGGCGGAGGAATTACAGCTCCAGTGAATGACACTGCTCCTGTTCTGGCAAACCCCGACAATACAGACTTCATGTACGCTCGGCTTCGGTATTATGTGATTACATCCAATGTATCTGACGCACAGGGGTATGCAGACATCAACTATATCGAGCTTAGTTTCTGGGACAATACGCGGGTAACCGAAGTCTGGAGGATTCGTTACACCGAGTCCACAAATGTGTTCTCGATAGAACTGGGTCCAGCGTACATCACTCTAGCAGGGTCTTCCTATATTAAATCCGGGAATGACATTGACATCACTTGGATGCTCAAGATTGATTGGGACCATCTAGACCTGTCGAACATTGATGTCCGTCAATACGTTGTCGATGACTCTGCAGAATCAGACACCAATTGGTATGAGTCTGATTGGAACGTTGAAACCCGTTTGGACTACTCAGTGTCACCTTCCTTGTCAGATGACCGTGGTGACCTCAATACTAATGATCTGGTACTTACTGGGACCGTCGTTTACTACGGGTCAGCACTCAACCCACTTGGGAATGAAACTGATGTGTGGGTGCTACACGATGTATCAGGAACTTGGTCTGGCAATGTGAACGGTGTTGGAGCATTCTCCATTGGAAGCATTACATCGTCAGCGAGTGTGAGATTGAATACTTATTCAGTGAAAGTTGTAGTTGATGGCGATGGATCCGGAGGGTCTGATCTCTATTACACAAGCAGTGCTACAACTGAGTTCATCACAGACCGAATTGAGTTTTACCTCTCAGGAGCGGTAGACGGACGTATCAATGTGAATAACACTTGCACCGTTTGGTGGAATGCTCGTTATGACTATGACAATGTAGAGATCACTAATGGTCTCACGGCTCTTCTAAATGACTCCAAAACTCTACTGTGGGACTCTACAAACATTCGATGGTACTTCTCTGAATCTGTCCAATCAGTTTCAAGAGTTGGCTATTCTGTATTGTCTGCGAGTGAGTCTGGTTATGGTCTTACAGATTGGACACAGACTGCTTCAGATGCATCTATCATATGGGACTTTGTGGTGGTTCGGTCATATTCAGTTACAGATGATCGCATAAACGTTGGGGAGTCAGTAGATATCGATGTCTTAATCGAGTACGAATATGATGATTCTTATGTTGACGATGGTACTGTCACCATCAACTCAATCTCAGCAAGCTATCAGGGATCAGGAATTTGGAGGATCAGCCAATCAAGAGCCAGTGTTCTCAGTGTGACTTTTGATTCTGTCAGCTGCGCTGGTAACACACTCAACATCACTTTGGTGAATCAGAACTTACAGTCTCAGGCAGTGATTTGGGACCGGGTGTTGGTCAGTGGTTCCAGTGTTGCTGACAATCACGTTAATGTCGATGACTCTGTCAATATCGATGTGACACTTGTCTTTGAGTATGACAGTGCTCTAGTCACATCTGGAACAGTGACAATCAACTCAGTGTCAGCAACCCATCAAGGTAGCGGAGTTTGGCGCATCACTCAGTCACGAAGTACTTCACAGAGTGTGACCTTTGATACTGTTGCATCCTCTGGAAACACTTACGGAATCACAACAATGAACCAAAATGGACAATCCCAACAAGTAATCTGGGACCAGGTTGTTGTGGTGTCATATACCGCTCTCGATGATCGCGTAAATGTGGATGCCAGTGTGTCAATCGATGCACTTCTGAACTATGCCTTCGATGGTTCGCCAGTGACAGATGGTACAGTCACTATCAACTCAGTGTCAGCAATCCATCAAGGTAGTGGCGTCTGGCGAATCTCTGAATCAAGAAGCAGTGTCCAAGCGGTCACTTACAACTCTGTGAGCACATCTGGTAATGCAGAAGGAATTACTTCTGTAGATCAGAACGGGCAGTTTCAACAGGTCATCTGGGACAGAATCATTATACAGTCCCTTATTGCATCTGATACTAGAGTGAACATCAATGACGTTGTTGTCATTAATGTCACCATAGAGTATGAGTATGATAGTTCAGATGTTGTAGATGGAGTGGTCCTTGTCCAGTCAATCTCAGCAAGCTACATCGCAGACGGAATCTGGCAAATAAGTACCTCTAAGATCACAGTCCAAGCAATCACCTTCAACACTGTTGTCTGTTCTGGGAACTCACTGGGCATCTCATCAGTCAATCAGAACTCACAACAACAGATTGTGATCTGGGATCAAGTTGTAGTGCGCTCCTATTCTGTTGTCGATACCCGCGTCAATGTTGATGACTCGGTCAATATAGATGCGACCTTAGAGTACGAGTACGATGATTCAGCAGTTACTGACGGCACGGTGACAATCAATGGTCTTTCTGCTACTCATCTGGGCAGTGGCATCTGGCGTACTTCGGATTCCAAGAGCAGTGTTCAGTCTGCTACCTATGATACAGTTGTAGTGAGCGGCAATCTCTACGGAATCGATAACATAAATCAGAATGGCCAATCGCAGACAGTCATCTGGGACCAGATTACAGTTCGATCTTATCTTGTATTGGATAGCAGAGTAGATGTTGGTGATTCTGTTGATGTCGATGTCACACTTGAGTACGAATACGATGACACTGAGGTATCTGACGGCACTATATTAGTCAATGGAATCAGTGCAACATATAGTGGAGCGGGAGTCTGGAGAATCACTGTGTCTGAGTTTTCCGTTGGGTCTAATACTTACAACACAGTGGTAGCTTCTGGCAACTCATTCAGTATAACAGATGTTAACCAGAATGGTCAGAGTCAACAAGTTATCTGGGACCAGGTCGTAGTCCGCTCTCTCAGCGCATCTGAAGATCGTGATGATGTTGGAAGCACTATCACCGTTTATGTTACGCTTGAGTACGAACATGATGACACCGATGTGACTGATGGTTCTGTGATTCTCAACACAGTATCATTCACCTATACCGGGTCTAACGGAGTTTGGTCAAAAGATCGGAGTCAGAGTATAGTGACATCCGAAACCTTTGACTCTGTTGCAGTTTCTGGTAATGCCTATGGAATCTCTACTGTGGAGCTTGGTGGAGCATCGACCACAATCATATGGGATAGGATTAGGATACTAACAATTACTGTGGATGACAGTAGGTTGAGTACCGATTCAACGGCAAGAATCATGGTGACTGCTGAATTTGAATACGATGGCCATTCACTAGGTTCTGGAGACAGTCTCTTTCTGGATGATTCACTCATGACTTGGGACAGTGGAAATAGCTGGTTCTATCTTGACACAAGTCAGTCATCTGTTGGGCTATGGAACTTCTATGTTAACGCATCAGGAGCTTCTGAGTCAACCTATGGTATCTCTGTGGTCAATACTATGGGTTTGTCCCAAGATGTGATCTGGGATAGACTGCTCATCACAATCACTCCTGATTCAACATCAGTGATCGACTTCACAGATGTTAGCTTCACACTTGATGTCACCTTTGACTTTGATAGTTCAACATGCACTACATATGTAGTGGATGTGAGACGAAACGCTACATACTGGAAGTCGTTTACTAATGCTAACATATCACAGTTCATTGACAACAACGCTGCTACAACCTACCAGTATACAATCCAGGTTGTTGTTGATGAAGCTGCATACGGCATCACTGCCTTCACAAGTAACACCGTCGAAGTTTCCTGGACCACACCATCCAACTTTGCACCATTCAATAATGGGGCTCCAATATTGATGAATCCAGATGATACTGATAACATGTATGCAAGACTCAGGTTATATGTCATCAGATCATCACTCGTGGATTACGATGGATATGCAGATATTGACTACGTGGAACTCTCATTGTGGGATAATTCGCGACTGTTTGAAGTTTGGCGGGTTCGATATACCTCTGTGACTCATGCTTTCTCAATTGAAGCAGGAGTTGAGTATATCCAGTTATCATCGAGCAGCTCATTTCTAGAAATTGGAGCACTGCTTAATGTAACATGGCACATCAAGATTGCTTGGGATCACTTTGATCTGCAAAATGTCGATGTACGACAATACGTTGTAGACGTTTCCGCTGTTTCTGATTTGGATTGGTCTGAATCTGACTGGGATATTGAAACTCGTCTTGATTACAGCCCTCTCTATCCGCCCACTCTATCAGATGCCCGAGGTGACGTAGACACAGATGACCTGCAAGCCTCAGGCAACGTTATCTATTACGGGTCACTTTTCTCTCCTCTGACCAATGAAACCGATATCTGGGTTATACATGACTTTTCTGGCTCATGGTCGGGAAGTATCAATGCCTTTGGTGCCCTATCGGTTTCAGGTATAGGCTCTTCTTCTCTTGTTAGGTTGAATACATATACGTTCAAAATTGTACCAGCTGGTTCAGGACCTGCAAGTGCTGATCTGTTTTATACTACCAGTCCGACTAGCACGTTCATTACTGATCGTATCGAGTTCTATGTTTCAGGAGAGGATGATTCTCGAATCAATATCAATGAGATGGGTGATGTTTGGTGGAGAGCGCGCTATCAATATGATAGCTCAGATATTCAAAGTGGATTAACTGCGTATCTCAATGGAATTAAACTCCTTTCATGGGACTCAATAAACAGCCGTTGGCATTATCAAGAAGCACGTACTTCTCCAATGAAAATTGTATACCAAATTAGTAGTGCAACAGAATCTGGGTTTGGCATTACCAATTGGATAGATAGCACAACTAAC
>JAHQWZ010000033.1 GCA_029856425.1 Candidatus Thorarchaeota archaeon | reverse complement strand
CAAACACGTTTTCAATGATTCAGTCGGTTAATGACTTTGAGAATTTCCTTGATGACCGGGGTGCATATAACACCACAGGCTCACAGTCGGTCGTTGTTGTGTCATCACCAGACTTGATTAAAGTCTCCTTCGATAGGTCCTTGCAGAGTCATTTTCAAGCTGGAAGAATCCCAACGAACGACCCTGCCCTCGCTTCTGTCCTTATCAATAGGGCGGCTCATCATAGATTTCTATTCTTGACTTCTGATTCCGCAGATGACGCGATGCTGACATTTTACGCCTATACTGATGGCTCGCCCTTTGTGGATAACTTCTACAATGGTTATGAGATATGGCAGATTGAAGACACGACAGGGGCGCTTCAAGCTGCTGACTTCAATGTAATAGCGCATGTTGGAGTGAACGAGGTCTTCGCAGGAGTGGATTCTCAGCTTGCTCTCTGGTCAATGAGCACCCATGGTACTTTGTCCCTGGGTCCACGTGACCCTCCAAAAAGACCAGGAGGGCTTGGTCTTTTCTCATTGAGAGATCAAGATGCAGCCTATGGATTTGAGGTAACTGAAACAACGCGCGAGAGCCCCTCGGACGCCGACCATCTTGTTAACCCTGTCGCGTATGAGTCTGAATATATACACCATGTGATGAAGACCACTGATGATTTGGAGGCTGCTATAGGGAATATTGGCTCTCCAATCGTACTGCTGACTGCCTGCTTATTGGGTGGGACGCAGCTGCCCATCATGCTGATGGAACATGGGGCTGTCGGAGTGATTGCATCTCCACGGACAGTCTATTTCCAACCTGCAGGCATATTGTCCATCCAGATTACTGAGGCGCTCTGTGCTGGTAATTCAACAGGCTCAGCTCTAAGCGATGCTCTTGTTCGGATTTCACACGACTATTCTGACCCATTATTGGACCGTGAACCGCGTGACTACGGCAATCAACAGGTGCTCTTCGGCGATCCAGAGGTACATCTGTACTCTCCCGCTACTTTCCCGCGAATATCCGCTGTCGATCCTAATTCTATCTTTCTAGATGGACATTTACCGGGCCGTGGAGTTCCGGCAGTGTCGGCACTTGGAACAACAGACTATCTCCCTCAGACGCTTGATGGGCTAGCAATTGATTTCGATTTCTATGATGCTTCAAATCTTACAGATTTTGAATGGCTCCTGTTTCTTAGGAGAACTGTCCTACTCGAACCTGGAGCACTTCTCTCCCTATCATCCGATTTGGCACTGATAAGCCCTGAACTTGAGAGTTATGTGCTGCGTGGTGGTACTCTCGTCCTCCTAGGAGTATCTGGAGACTTGAGTTGGCTGCCTTGGACAATACTTACAGGTACAGGAGATGGTTCAACGATTGTGACAGAGGATTCATCGCATCCTTTCATGTCAATGCCAAATGCATTGAGTTCTTCAACGGACTACCAAGGCCACTTTAGTTCAATTCCTGAGAACCTCACGATTCTAGCTACAGATGGCACTAATCCAGTTATTATAGCCGGTGTGGTAGGCGCAGGGAAGCTCGCACTGACCACTACTCACCCCGTGGGGCTTGTGAGAAACCAAACGGTTGAGAATGCGGCATTATGGAGCAATATGCCATCGCTGGTGCTTCGTGAGGCGCGTCTTAATCAGATTATCATTTGGGAGGGCGATCAGGTCGTCATTACACTGGAGATCACGACTCGCAATGGCGCTGGCGTTGAACAGGTTAACTTGCAGGCATGGCTAAACACAACCGAGCTCACGGTTACGGCATCTGCCGAACCTGGATTGTATGAAATTACGCTCACTGAAGAGTGGACGCGAGGACGAGTTGGGACTTACAGTCTTTCTTTAGTTGGTCTGAAATCTGGACATGACACTCTCACAGCTGTTTTACATGACTTCATGTTCATCCGTGCCTTTCCATGGGAACCGATAGCATTAGTCGTTGGAGTGATTGCTGCTATCGTTGTAGGTTCGTTCTATATTAGGAGAAGACGTGGTGATAGAGAGTTTTCAAGCAAGGGCTTGAAAGGTAAGAGCAAAGAAGAACGTCGTCGTCAGAAGGAAAACGATCAAAAGGTCGATCCGCGTGAGTTCTTTGGAGTGTAGAAATGCGCAAAAATCATAATCCAATGACACTCTATTACAGCAAGGTTTTATAGCATCACAAATCGACCTATCTCCATTAGGACACTACAGGGGCCTTTGAGATGTCCAGCCGTGTAGACACTATCAACAAGATCATCCGCGACTTTGAAACGGTGCCAGGCGTGGAGGGTGCTGCTCTAGTATCCCTAGATGGACTCCCTATATCCTCGGCACTGCCGGAGAGCGAGCAAGAAACTGTTGCAGCTATCAGTGCGGCGATACTATCCTTGGGGGAGAAAGCCACTAAGGAACTAGATCGAGGAAATCTCTTGGAGATTTATGTTAAGGGTGACAAGGGCTATACATTGATGACTTCTGTGGGTGATCATGCGCTTATCCTGGTTCTAGCTAGACCTGATGCTCAATTGGGACTAATTTTTGTGGATATGAGAAGAATGGCTGACAAGCTGATTGAGATTCTCTGATATTTTCATTCAATCGATGGATGTTCTATTTTCCTTCTCACTTCAATCTCTGGCTGATTATGTCTACAATCTCCTTAGCCACTTGTCGTTTCGAAGAGAGGGGCACCTTTTTCACAACTCCCTCGGAGCTGACTATCAATACCTCATTCGTGTCGGTTCCAAATGCCACGCCCTTTCTATGAGCATCATTAGCCACTACTAAGTCACAGATTCCAGCATCAATCTTGGCCTTCGCTCTTTTCTCCAGTTCCTTGTCTGATACTTCAGATTCTACCTTGAAGCCAACGATAAACATCTTCTTGTATTTCTCACGGACTGCTTCGATGATTTTGGGTGTTGATTCGAGGTCGACTGACAGATTTTCCTTGCCAGAAGCAATCTTGATGTTTTTCTTCTCAAGTGGGATATAATCCAGAACCGCTGCTGCAGAAATCACAGCACTTGTCTTGGATTTCTTCAAAGAGTTCATCACGGCCTCCATCATCTCAGATGGAGTTTCCACATTGACGACATCAACACCAGTTGGAGGTTCTACCATTGTTGGGCCGATTATCAGATCCACAGTGCCTCCCCTGGAGGAAACCTCCCTTGCAACTTCAATCCCCATCCTTCCACTAGAGGGATTAGTGATGAATCGGACTCTATCTATCCACCCTCTCGTTGGTCCTGCTGTGACAACAAAGTGCTTGCCGTCAAGGTCTTGCGGACTGAGCAGGGCGATGACTTTTTCAACAATTGCGTCTGGCGAAGTAATCTTTGCCTTCGCCTCCTCCATCCTGGAGCCCATGATATGTACTCCTATTCTGCTCAGCTTATCCATGTTTTCAAGAACACTAGGATGATCATACATGGAGCGATGCATTGCAGGCACAATAAGAACAGGAATGCCAGCTCCAATTGCAGAAGTTGCGGTTGTTGTCACTGCAGTGTCATCTATGCCATTAGCTATTTTGCCAATGGTATTTGAAGTGGCAGGCGCTATCAGATAGAGGTCTACATGCTCATCATGCTTTCCTGCTAGATTGACATGCTCAATTTGGCCAGTGAGTTCAACAACAACTGGATTTCCAGTTGCCCACTCCAGTAAATAGGGGTGGATTATCTTATGGGCCATTGGGCTCATTATTGGATAGACCTCGGCACCATGACGCATCAACAGTCTCGAGATGGCCACACACTCAACCGCCGCTACGCTGCCCGTAACGCCTAATGCAATTTTCTTGTCTTTCAGCATCTGACTCAAGCTTCCAATAATCAGTTTGGATGTGTGCGTCATCTGACTTGCCCATGAAAAATCAATGAACACATCTTGATAAACTGAACGAACTCCACTTATCAGGTATCCATCACACCAAGCTTCTTAGGAAGTCGGATATCAATCGCTTAATGGCATCCAGCTCGCAGTAGGTAGAGGTGGGTAAAGAATATATGAGTTGACTTGAATGTGCGGGAGTGTCGAAAATGGACTGTCATAGCAGTTACCATATGGGGCACGCAGCAATTGAAGAACTGACCACATCAATCTGATACGTAATAAAACGAATCTCCAATACAATGGCGGTGCAAATACTATGGCTAACTCTTCTCAAAATCCTGATATCTTCAGTGAGTTTATCCCTGAGAAGAGAGCTAGATTTCAAGCCTATGACAAGGTTTACTCATCTCTTGGCGCCCCCAGTCAATCGTTATTTGTTCTAGATAATGACAATGAAGTTGACACCTTCCAGCGAGATTTCAACGAGTTCTTGACCTATAAGGGCCATAAAGAATCAGCTTCAGCTGAACTGCCTTATCATGTGGTTCGTATTGGCTATGATGGCGATATGCTAGATGACATGTTTAGACTTGTTGTTTCCAAGGCTTCGGACAAGTTTCAACCAGCCAAACTAGATGTCAGCATGCTGTTTTCCAAGCAGGCAATCTTCCAACACCTCTACAATATTATCACTCAAGACAAGTTTATCCTCTTTCATATCACCGAGTTTCCTCTCGCATACTATTTCGAAACAGCAGTGGTTGTAGATGTCGAAGAGCTGTCCGATGTAATGGACCCCGCAGTCCATGATGAAACGATTACTCGATACCTGAACGATCTTCGGGAGCAAGGTACTGAGGAGCATAGAAAGACCTATAGCTTCTTCTATAGAATCAGTACGTCGTTGTTAATGGAGCTATCCAACGTATTCCTTGTAGTTCCGACTGCCGATATGCATCGGCATATGGTTGTCACTAGCTGGAGGACACAGACTCTCCTTCTTGGATTTAGTCCTCTCACATGGTCCTCTGGGAGCTTTCAGGTGTTTGACCTGAGCGGACGCGACATTGATGCAAGGTGGGGCTTTCCTGCCCAGCAGTCAAAAGATCCTCGAGTCAAGCAATACACGAGTCTTGTTCCTCTGGGAAAGGAGTAAGCCAAAAAGCGTGATGTATAGTTAATACATATCTGTATATACGCCAGATACATTGTATATGGTTGAGTATATTAGGCGCAAAAACAGGTCATGGAGTGACCATCTTGAAATCACAGGGAGAGAACCTGCCAGATACTGCCCAAGCATTTGTGCCAGGGCACATCACCGGGATCTTTCGAATCTATGATGAACATGACGACCCCCTTCGTTGTGGATCCATTGGAGCTGGATTCTGTGTGGATATTGGCACTACCTCGACTGTGAAACTGGTGGACAGTATAGAATTAGAGGTGTCTGTCGCGTATAACGGCAGACCGATTAAAGCCCCAGTTACAACGACGGTGATTCAGAGATTGCTGCAACAACATCAGAGAGTCTGCAAAGTGCAAGTTAGACATGAGTCAATGCTGCCCATTGGCGTTGGCTTTGGCGCTTCCGGTGCAGGCGCCTTGGGGACTGCTCTTGCACTCTCTAGTCTCATTGATGCAGAATTTGATTCTCAAGAAGCGGCAAAACATGCACATTATGCTGAGGTCGTCAATCACACAGGATTAGGCGATGTAATTGCACAGACGACGGGTGGGGCTGAGATACGCATGAAACCAGGTGCACCAGGAATTGGTGAGATTATCAAGATTCCTATTAACAAGTCCTTTAGGGTTGTGCTGGCTGGTGCACCAGGTCTTGAAACCAAGAGCGTGCTTACCAACAAGGAGCATAGGGGTCGTATCATCAGTGTGGCTGACGAACTAATGGAAGAGCTTAGGACAGAAATCACAATTGACAGTCTTATCTTCTATTCAAGGCAATTCGCTAATTCAATTGGGCTGATGACATCTCGAGTTGAATCAGCACTCAATGAACTCGAAGCAAACGAACTCAACGACTCCAGTATGGTAATGCTGGGTGATTCAGTATTCTGTTTCTGTAGTGATGATGAGTCGAATCAAGCAGTGGACATTTTGTCAAGATTCTGGGAACCTAACCAAGTTCTAGTGACTGGAATCTCAGAGGATGGCGGGAGGCTAGTGTTGTGACGAAAATTGAAGTGCCTGCGGATCATCCTCGAAAGGTTTCACTAGACGTCCGTGAGAAGTTAATTGAAGGACACGAGAAGAACATAGTTGCGACTGCTGGTCTGCTTGCTCATGGACGTGGAGAGGCGTTCGACTATATGTTAGGAGAAATCACCAGCACCCAGGCTATGGATGCTTGCAGAGCTGCTGTGGCAGCGATGTTGTTGGCAAAGCATCCGGTAATCAGTGTGAATGGAAACGTGTGTGCGCTTGTTCCCGATGAGATTGTTGAGCTATCAGAATTGACTCGTGCACCATTAGAGATCAATCTATTCTACTATCGTCCCGAGAGGGAAGATGCCATTCTTGAGGCTTTGCTGGCTGCGGGTGCAAAGGAAGTGCTGGGCACGCACGAGCGGCCGTCAGAAACGATTCCTGAACTGAGCAGCAACAGAAGAAAGGTTGACTCAGAGGGGATTGCCAAAGCAGATTTGGTACTGGTTCCTCTCGAAGACGGAGACCGGACTGAGGCATTGAAGGGAATTGGCAAGTTTGTAATCACTATCGATCTAAATCCAATGTCACGTACAGCCGTTTTCTCTGACATCACTATTGTTGATAACATCGTTAGGGCTGTACCCCTTATGGTGCAGTATGCAGGTGAGATGAAGGATTGGCCCCACGAGATGCTAGATGTCCTTGTGGCAGGCTTCAATAATCGGAGGAATTTAAGCAGTGAGGTCTCTCTCATAAAGGCCCATCTGACCAGCCAAATAGATTCAAAGTACAGGGAGGATGAACCTTGAAGATTGTAATAATGGGCTCAGGAGCCATAGGAGGTCTCTATGGCGGATTGCTAAGTCTCGCAGGTGAGGAAGTAACCCTTCTGGTTGGACGAAAACGAAATGTTGAGGCGATCAATGAGTATGGCTTGAAGATCAAGGGTGTCCTTGGTGAACACACACTAGGGCTAGCTGCCACACAGAGCGCCGATGATATTGAAGCAGCTGATTTGGTACTCATAACCACAAAGGCCTATGATGCCGTCGAGGCGGCTCGTCGAATGAAACATTTGGCTAAGAAGGGGACATATTTCCTGGTCCTTCAGAATGGCATTGGCACTGAGAAGAAGGTGGCCAAGGTTCTGGAAACTAATAGAGTTTTGAGGGCCACAACCTGTATGGGCGCTTTAATGTCTAGACCCGGAGAGGTCACTGTCACAGGAATAGGTATCACTGAGGTGGGTTCTCATTTTCCCGAGAACCTAGAAATGGTGGAAAGACTAGTGGAGATGATGAGAAATGCTGGATTCAACGCAGTTTCATCAGAGAACATTGAAGGAGTTGTCTGGACAAAGACTATCGTAAACTGCGGGATTAATCCTATTGGTGCGCTCACTGGAATGACCAATGGAGAAATCTACAATGATATGCGTCTTCGTGAGCTTGTTATAAGGCTGGTAGAGGAAACTGCCCATGTAGCCGAGGCCCTGGGCATAGAACTCACTACTGATGACCCGGTTCGATATGCTCTTGGAACTGCAAAAGCCACTTCTGACAACATCAACTCCATGCTCCAAGACATCCGGTGCTGCAAGCAGACCGAGATCGATGCAATTACTGGTGAAGTGATAAGACTTGCAAAAGAGCTTGGCATTGAAACGCCTCTCAGCGAGTCTGTTTACGCCCTAGTCAAGGCTCTCGAGTCAAAGGTTACCAGACTAGAGAAGCATATGGACAAGCTACCTCCATTGTCAGTTGATGAAGTCGCACGAGCAATCACTGGTACCTGAACATACTACTTGCCATTTGATATGACGATTCGGCATGTTTCTTCGCATTGCTTGTAATTGCATTCATGTGCCCGGGCAGCGCTATGACAAAATCCCATTCTGTGATTCTCTTCAATGACGCAACCAGCTGCTGAGGATTTCCTGTGGGGAAGTCAACTCGCCCAAAGCTTCCCCCAGGAAACAATGTGTCTCCAGTTATCAAAATCCCTTCTTCTTCTATATGCAGACAAATGCTTCCGATTGAGTGACCAGGAGTGCTATAGACTTTGAAACAAACGTCACCAAGGCAAAGTTCCTGTCCTTCCTCGAGCAAACTATCAATCCTCATTGGAGGTAGTTCCACACCAAAGGTGGACGAGAGGGTAAGCCGCATGTCACCAGAGTTGATCATGTCTCCCTCTGATTTATGAAGATGCAGTGTTGGACTGGCATTTGCAATGATAGGTAGGACCCCTCCAATGTGATCTATATGACTATGAGTAAGTACGATGTCTGTCAATACATTAACAGATGAGCCTATATTCAGAAGATCCTGATTGAGTGTATCTGGGTACATTCCTGTCCCTGCATCAACCAGAACCTGCCTCTCTCCCGCATTGATGTAGATTATGTTGGAGTCAAAGGAGTTGCTCACTCTGATGTAGATATTGTCACTGATTTGCCTAAACATCAAGTCACCCCATAAGTCCCATCAGTCTGTCAATCTCTTCCCTATTGTTATAGAAGTGTGGCGAAACCCTGAGGCGACCATTTCGTACTGAGCAGTAGACCTTCTTCTCCTTAAGGCTCTTATTTAAGTCCTCAACATTTTCAGGCCTACATGAAACAATTGGTGATTTGTGAATGTCCTGGAAAGCGTAGTATTCCACTCCTCTCTCATCCAGTATTCTCCGCAAATAATCCGCATTCTCAATGGCGCCGCTTTCTCGTGCTTTGGAGGACAGTGAAGTCAGCATACGAAGCGATTGCAGCATTCCTACGTATGCAATCATTGCAGGGGATCCTATCTGGAATTTCTTTGCATCTGGAAATGGCTCTCTCTCAAAGTAGCTATACTCCTCGATGCCCTTGACACCCCACCAACCTAGGTATTTCGGTTTCAGTTCTTCAATGATGCTTTTCCTAGCATAGACAAAACCAGCTCCAATTGGACCAAGCATCCACTTCGCTGCTTGTCCCGCTGCAAAGTCGACTTCATCCTTGACAAGGTCTGTATCTGCCCATCCTGCCGCTTGAATAATGTCTGTTACAAGATACCCCCCCACTTCATGTATGATTCTGCCCAGGGCTTTTAGGTCCGACCTAAATCCTGACCCGAACTGCACTTGACTTATGGTTAATACTCTAGTATTCTCATCGACTTGTTCCTTGAATGCATCAGTTGGTGCCGCACCTTCAATGGACCTCACGAGTCTCAATTCTATACCATGCAATTTACAAAGATGCTGCCATGGAATATAATTTGATGGGAACTCTAAATCACAGAGCACGACATTGGAGCCCTCTGGGTATTCTATACTGTGGGCAAACGCGTTCAACCCGGATGTAGTATTAGGCACAAATCCGTAATTGGCACGGGTTCCTCCCAAAAGCTTGGCAAGCAGCTCGCGAATTTCCTTCAGATTCTCAAGAGTTTCTTCGAAATCTCCCTTGGCTGTGATTCTGTTATCCAAGAAGTCCTTCATTGCATTCACACATGTCATGGGCGGAATGCCTGTTGCAGCGTTATTTAGATAGGTCATCGTAGACAGTGTTGGAAACATCTCCCGAATAAAATCAGCATCAATCCCGCCTGGCATGTCCTGACTTCGAGTTGTAGGGCTAGATAAAGGTCACTCTCACTGCGGATATAATCCCCCCAAGATTTAAGACCGGTTTGCACTCCGTAAATCTTTGGAGAGAGGTTGTATTTGTTCAGGAGGCTGGCTTCTCGACTAAGAGGAAAGGAAAAGGAAGAGCCTGAGGTAGAGAGCGCTCCAGATGCACCCCCATTGAAACATGAAGTTTCTATGGCACCTCGAGAGACCACGCCGCCCAAAGCGGTTGAGGTTGAGCCCGGAGAGCCTTTCACTGCACCCCGTGAAACCCCTCGTGTGGGTAAACGTGAACCACTTCCTACAGGAACCCTAATTGCTAGTACGGCTACAACTGAGCTTCGAATCGATGAGGAAGCTACCTCTAATATTGCACGGGCAGCACGAATTCGTCCTCAAAGCGTGGCAGAGATAGTCGCTGGCGAAGACCTGAAGCGTGATGAGGAAGGTCGAATTCACATTAAAATCGTATTCTACGGGCCATCCCTTTCTGGAAAGACAACAGCTCTTAGATGGCTTTTTGCCAATGTAAGGGCACTTGCAAAGGGGAAGATTGTAGAGATATCCGATGAGCTGGGCCGTACTACATACTTCGACTTCATACCTGTTTCTGCTGGTGAAAAGGTGATTTTTGATGTGTTCACTGTTGCAGGGCAGCGAAGACATGCAACTCAGCGGATAAACGTGCTTCGCGGTGTTGATGGCATGATCTTCATGGCAGACTCAACGGCTGAGCAGATGAATGAGAATCTAGCTTCAATACAGGAGCTTCGTATTGCGCTTGGCACTGATCGGATGGGAACATTACCAATTGTTGTTTCTCTCAACAAGCGTGACCTTCCGAACGCTCTTCCAGTGGATCGAATGCTTCAGATGCTCGATCTTGAGGGCTACCCTGTGTTTGCTACGATTGCCACAGAGGGGAAGAACCTGCTTAGAATGTTCCAGCGAATCCTAAGAGACTCGCTCATTTTCAAAGTTGGCGTCTAGAAGGCCATCTGTCTTTTCCTATCTCAACTGTTAGCTTGACCGAAAAGGTAATTTGGTGTTCGACACGAGCGATGCTCTAGAAGCCTAGCTTCAAACCACAGCCCCGTGGTGTAGCGGTCCAGCATCAGCGGTTCTGGCCCGCTGGACCCAGGTTCGAGTCCTGGCGGGGCTACCATCCTTTTGCGCCCTTTCCGTGGTGAAGACTTCTTCTTCCGGCAAAAACGGAGTTTTGACTTCGATTTTTGCTATATAAAACTAAAAGAATAATATTTCGATTTTTCGAATATTTCGTCGATTTTATATAAAAACTATAGATTTATAGGCCGAAATCTCATTTCCAACAGTTGGAGACGCAAGGCCCGCATTCACGCTTTGTGAGTTTCCTGTTGCTTCAGTCTGCGTCCCTCCCGGCGGAGATCAACAGGCGGCGGGTCTTCTCCACCTAATTATGCCTGTCAATATTGAGAGCCATCCTTCTCATGACAAGCTTCTTATCAGCCTGGAGCCAGAATCTTCGCTGAGTGAGTGATAATGGAGCGTGTCGATTTTGGCTGGGACGACTATTGGGCTGAGGTGTTCAGAGTCAAATACCGATTGTCAATTCCAGGAATTCAGCAATATGATGAGATGGTTGTTGATTTCTGTGTAGATGCACTGAGCCTAAGGAAGGGTAAGAAACTTCTTGATATTGCCTGTGGAGCTGGGGATCAGAGCATCCTGTTTGCAAAACGCGGGATAGCTGTTTGCGGTTTTGATCTCTCTGCAAAGCTGATTGAGGTTGCGAAAGCAAAATCTGGCGAGGCCAATCTTGAGATCGATTTCTCAACAGGTGACATGAGAGAGATTAATTTCAAAAGCCAATTTGACGCTGCTGTTCTCCTAAGTCACAGCTTTGGCTTCTTCAATCACGATGAGAACAAACGCGTTCTTGATGGGTCATTTAATGCGCTCGTCAAAGGAGGGAAAATCCTTCTAGATTTGATGAATCCCTACAACCTTCCACGTTTTCAGAAAACATGGACTAAGCTAGAAGATGGTTTCCTGCTCAGTGAGCCACATGTTCTTGACGCACCGGCTGGAGTTTTGAGAGGCCGTCCTGCATCCTTCATCGATGTAGCCAATAGCCGCATAGTTGATATGAACGAGGATGCACTTGCTGGAAACGATATCAGGATGTATACTGCTCTTGAGATTAAAGAGATGCTAAGACAGGTGGGGTTCTCTAAGATTGAGCTCTATGGACAAAATAAACTCCCGAAGATGCCTTATGCGGCAAACTCCGAGCGCATGGTCGTTGTGGCCACCAAATAGTGTCCCATGACGATAATCTTTTAAGAATCTGTAAGGCTCTCCGCGCTAGCCACC
>JAHQWZ010000032.1 GCA_029856425.1 Candidatus Thorarchaeota archaeon | reverse complement strand
TGAATCTAGCCGCCGCTGAAGGTCATCCCTCAGAAGTTATGGACCTTAGCTTCGCAAGTCAGTTGAATGCCATGATTTGGATGGCAAAGAACGGCAAAGACCTCAAGCCAGCCGTGTACGAGTTCCCCAAGGAGCTTGACATGCAGACTGCGATGGCGAAGCTTGAAACCATGGGCATCACCATTGACAAGTGGACAGAAGAACAGGAACGCTACGCGCGAGCTTATGCAGAGGGGACATAGAACAAGCAGGTGGGAGTTCAAATCCCACTCATCTCTTCATGCTTCAAAATGCGTCAAATTCATTATCTCCAATTGGCTCATCTAGGATATGCCCCTCATTGAGATTCCTCTAATTGGTCTAGGAACCTTGGAAAACAAAGACCCAAGTAAAACACCAGCAAGCATTGCCAAAGCAATTGAATTAGGCTACCAACACATAGACACCGCTCAATTATACTTCAATGAGGAGATTGTTGGAAAAGGTATCCAACAATCTGGCATCTCGCGTGATGAGATCTTCCTCGCCACAAAGGTTTCGCCCGTCTTCCTTCAACCTGATGATGTTAAGCGGACAACTAGAGAGAGCATAGATAAGCTTGGAGTGGAATATCTGGACCTTCTGTACATTCACTGGCCTGCAGAAACGTATGAACCCCAGTCTACTTTGGATGCATTCAATGAAGTCTTGGAAGAAGGACTCACTAAGCACATTGCTGTGAGCAATTTCACTCCTCCACTTCTCGATGAGGCATCTGCAATATCTAAGGCGCCTCTGATTGCCAATCAAGTAGAGATGCATCCATTGCTTAGACAAAACGAGATGCTCGAATACGTCAAGAAACATGACATCTATCTAGTTGCCTATAGTCCCCTTGCTCAGGGTCAAGTATTCGAGATTCCTGAAGTACAGGAGGTTGCTGAACGCAGGGGCATTTCTGAAGCACAGGTGAGTCTCGCATGGCTTCTCAGTAAGGATAACGTTATAGCAATACCAAAGGCAACGAGTGAAGCACATCAAAGAGCAAACCTTGAGGCAGCAGAGATCAAGCTTGCTCCCGATGACATCAAACTCATTGATTCCATTGAGGACGAAGACCGTATTATGGATCCATATTTTGCTCCGGATTGGTAGTGAATTGGGGAGTACAATTCTTACGGCACCCTATTCTTACCTCTTTCTATTATGAGGGCAGCCGCGTTTCAGTATTTCAGACAGACCTTATCGGATATTAGCTTGGCAAAAGCTCAGACAACAGATGCAAGCATTCTTACCGGTTGGAAACCACGGAATATTGGAGAGATTACTATGAAAATCGTTGGATATTTCGACGGAACTGACTCACTCTTATTGACCAAATTGGTGGCAAAAGGGATTGGGACAATACCAATAGCAAATGATTGGGATGGAGCAGGCAAGATGGCTTCTCACCTAGAACCGGGAGATGTCGATCTTATCGTAGGATATTTGCACAAAGTAATTGCCCCAGTCCGTGAAGTAGAAGAAAAGACGGGAAGAATCCCCAAAATGTATCGAGGGCTTACCGCGTATGATTTGCTTTACCGTGCAAATACATTTGATATCCCCACCCTCATCATTGCTCCGAAGACGGATCATAAAGCTGCAAAAAAGGCGCTAGCAAAAGCTGCTGGCTTTGTGACGCTTGTTACACCCGATGAGGTGGAAGAGAAGATATTGGGAATTCTAGCTTAAACCAAAGAATTCAACCTATTGGAGGATTCTTATCAAAGCTAGAAGATAAGCCAACTGATTTATGTGAGGGGAGATTCTCTGTTTATTTGGTGAGCCCTTGCCTTGGAGATTGAAGGTTTCTTATTTCCATCCGAGCTCTACTATCACCCTGACCATACATGGGCTAAGGTTGAAGACAACAATGTGCGAGTAGGCATTACTCCATATGCAGTTCATCTTGCTGGCGAAATCAGGGCAATCACTCCCCGCCCAGTGGGAAAGAAAGTCATGCATGGAGGTCCTATTGCAACGCTTGAGAGCAATAAGTGGGTAGGACCGCTGAGAAATCCGATATCAGGACTCATTGTTGAGTCAAACTCCGCACTTGCAGGCGACTCTAGCCCTCTTGTGAATGATCCCTATGGAGAGGGCTGGATTTGCGTTCTAGAGCCCCTCAGTCTTCAGGAAGACCTGAAAATGCTCTTTCATGGGGAGGAGGCATTGAGTGAGTGGATTACAATGGAGATTCGAGGAAAAGATGGCTGAAGCTCAGCTTTATTCACGTTCTAGTACGCCGGTCAGACATCCTATGCCCCCTGCTGCCTTTGTCACCTCACTAATGTCAACCAGATGGCACTCTAATCCCAGATCTTCATAGAATGCCTGCGTCTTAGGATTGCCGTCTGCAGTCAGAATTTTCTTGGGTCCCAATGTCACGAAGTTCATTGACAATGCGAGAGCGATTTCAGACTCATCAGGTGCAAAATGGGTAGAAAACCCATGTTCATATAACACTTCAAGAGTCTTATCAGACAAATGGCCGTGCCTACAGATCGCGAGATTATGGTCTGCAAAACGAAGATTCCCCATGAGATGCATCGAGCCTGGTGGAAGCTCAACTGTGATCGATTCAACTCCCATCTCGTTCAAGAGACTAGAAACTTGCTCTGCTCCTTCTTTATTCGTTCGAAACCCTACTCCAATCATGATCGTATCAGGGTTCAGCCATGCGGCATCAGCACCCTCGAATGTACCAGTACCTCGAACGATTCTCAGAATGGGAATGCCAAGTTTGGACAACTTCTCCGCGACAAATCGTTCCTCGCCAGCTCGTACCGACGAAGCGGGGCGGGAAAGGATCACCCCTTCAGGTGTGACAAAGAGCAAGTCTGCCACGAACATCAAATTGGGAGGCGGCTTTTCTGAGGGTTCCACATAAGACACTATGACGCCAGCATTCCTGTATGCTTCAGCCATTTCATCATGCTGTTCTGCGATTATTTCTATGAATGGAATCTCAATCATCTGTACCTTGTCTGGGTCAGAGATTCCTGTTAGTTCAATGCCAGGATAATGAAGAAGCACCTTCCTAAGTCGGGTCCATTCGTTGTTGACCCCGCAAGAACTCCATATTGTTCCAATTTCCTCCTTCAGTGATTTCTCACGGGGAGACCATCCCTCACCTCCATACGGTGAAGCCTTCGACCGGTCTTTCATCAGTATCATCCAAGCGGCTTCTAAGAAAATGTGATGGCAAGGGAGTTACCCCCCTCGCCACTGTCAACTAATGAGCGATTATTCCTTCTCATACTTAAAGCTCAACGTGACTCGAGCCCGATAGGCAACGATTTTGCCATCCTCAATCTTGACGTCGAGCTTCTTGACCTCTGCAATTCGTAGGTCACGCAGGTTCTTAGCAGCCTTTGCCACAACGTTTGCAACAGCATCCTCCCAGCTCTTATTGCTGGTGCCAACGAGGTCGATTATCTTGTATACGCTTTCTTCTTCCATATCTCTCACTCCGAAAAGAGCATGATATTCTCTATGCATTTATAGACAAAAGGCTTACTGGGCAAGAATGTGATGTATTTGACTATCCTGCCTTACGGTCTGAAACGAATGAGAGCAAGAACTGCCCTATCTGGATCCCATTTTTTGCAATTCTGCACTAATTACGGTGTCACACCATGAGCAGACAATTAGGTTGACGAGTGGAGGCTCCTCGCTTAGTCGATTCCATTGTGACTTGACAGCACCTCTCACAAATCTAGGCATCCGTTGAAGAAATGTTTCAAGAAGTGAAAAGTATTCTTCATCAATCTCAGACACAAATTTACCCGAGAACTTTATTCTCAATTCTTCAGAGCAATGCGGACATTTTGGCATGATTATACTACTCAAGTTCGCATATTTACTCTTGCGAATTCGAGTCGCTCTTAATGGAGGATGCTATCTGATACATCATCCTTAAGTTGCTACAAAGGACATTTCCGAAGTAGGGATGTAGATTTGAGGCTGAATCCATGTGGCCATGTCTGCGACATCTGTCCTAGCTATCAAGGAAAAAGTGATCAGCGCTGTTCAGGATGCCTAGACACCAAGGGGAGTCCCTGGTGGGGGAGCTGCAAGTTGTTTGAATGTGTTAACGATAGAGGTGTGCGCCAATGTGGTTTCTGCAGTGAGTTTCCTTGTGATATTCAAGTTGGACACTTCGACCCATCCAATCCCAAGGGCCAACGGAACGCGGTCATGCGAACGGGCGTGCTTGCGTATTGGGCTAAGCATGGTGAAGAGAAGACGATTCAATTGGTCAAGAGAGTTCACGGGCTCTGAACCTACGTTCTGCTTACTATGAGCAAAGACCCGCTCGAATTCAAGAACAGATAATAATGGGCTGATGTCAACCAAAGAAGGAGATTGTGAATATGAGAAGCTCGGAGAAGCTCAGTCGGAAGAACCTCTGGGGTTATGCGTTTGGCGCAATCCCTACAGGGCTCTTGGGATTTGTGTTTAGCTTCAAGTACATTGAGTTTTTCTTTGATGATCTTGCGCTTCTCCCTTCATACTTCATCATTGGACAAATCATCTACATGACTATCAATTCATTAAACGACCCTCTTTCTGGGCAGTTATCAGACAGAACAGACCGCGAAAGATGGGGAAGTAGGCGCCTCATTTACATCAAATATGGTGGCCCTATCTGGGCACTCACATTCCTACTTGTGTGGTTCCCATGGAGTCTTACAAATCAGATTATCATCTTCATTCACTATGTAGTGACAATCTGTCTTTTTGACACAATGTACACCTTGGTCATACTTCTTTGGCTTGCTTTGCTTCCCGAAATGAGCACGGATATCGATGAACGCAACAAAGCCCAGTTCTTTGCTACGGTATTGGGGACGGTTGTGACTTTGCCTGTGTTCATAATAATCGCGAGTATTCCGCCGAATTCTGACCAGTTTCGAGTGATAATGTTCGTCTTGGCTGCTATATCAACTGTATTTATCTTGCTTACTGCCTCTATGTGTGAGGAACGTCCTGAGTTCCAGAGTGACAAGATCTTCACTCTCAAAGAGTCAATCATTGCCACATTTCGATCAAGAGCATTTCTTGTCTATGCAGGGTTCTATCTTTGCCAGAACATGCTCGGTAGCTTGGGCTTGAGTTATTTCTTTGTATACTTGCTTCTCTTGGAGAGTATAACACCAGGACTAGATATCATTCTCCTATTCTTTGTCATCTACTTCATTATTGGTTATGTCGGAAATATCATAGCAATAAGACTTCAGCCAAAATGGGGGATGAGGAGAATCATGCTTAGGTTCGGAATAATTAGAGTGATTGGATCGTTAGTCCTTTTATTCCTCATCCTTATGCCAGCACTCGAATGGACTATCTGGTATGGTCTCGTTCTGGTCACCCTTGCATCCGGCTATGGCATATTCCACATTCCGATGCAATACCTTGCAATAGATGAGGATGAGGTGCTTCATGGCTCACGAAGAGAGGGAATGTTCATTGGAGTAATGGCCTTGCTGACTCGTCCGGGGACCAGCCTTGGTCCCATCGTAGCCACCTTTATACTTGCAGCTTTTGGATACGTTCAAGGTGGTGACCTTGCAGCTCAGCCTGCATCCGCTCTGCTTGGAATAAAGATCCTCTGGTTACTCGTGCCAGCGGTAGTAGCAGCTATAAGTTTAATCTTCATCTATTTCTATCCACTGCATGATGAGGCACTGGCAGAAATGCAGGAGAAATTAGAGAAGCTGCATGAGGAGAAGAGGGCGGCTTATCTAAGTTCAGGGGGTTCAGCTCTAGAATCTGAAGAGATGGATATCTAGCATACAATCAGCTGGGGACGTTGATAGGATAGCTACCATACTTCTCTCGTACATCCATGACTGCTTCCCATCTATCTAGCGTCACAGAGGGTACTATGCTATGCCCACTGCTGAAGAAATATCCTCCTCCAGGCGCAATTTCACGAATCAATTTCTTGCTATATTCCCTGATTTCGGAAATTTCACCTGTGGCTAGCAAGACCGGACTGATGTTTCCTACAAAAGTAAGCCTATCACCATATTTCTCTGCAAGACTGAAGATGTCGTAATCAGGATTCGCTGTAGTGGGTTCAATTGGATGAATTGCATCAATACCACAATTTACGATATCATCGAATATCATAGTCAAATCCCCATCCGAGTGCAATAGAATCTTGCAGTTTCGTTTATGTGCAGCATCACATATTCGCTTGAGCCAAGGAAGAACATATGTTTTGAAGTTCCTTGGGCTCATGAACAACCCATTTTTGAAACCATAGTCATCCCAGATTAGAACAAGCTCAGCACCATTCTCTCCAAGGATTTTCACCAATTCGAGTGCTAGATTCCCTCTGTCATCAAAGATCTTCTTTGCCTGTTTGGGTTTGGCTAGGATCCGTGAGAATATCTCAATTCCAAAGGGTTCCCAGGCTGGCTCCATCATTCCACCAATAGCAGGAACAGATAGGATTTCATTGTTCATCTGTTCTTGGACCTGTTTGCCAGCTAAGAAGGCTGCAAGTCGCCTTTTCTCATGGGGGCTTGGCTGTTTCCATTTCTCATAGTCTTCAAAGCTCTTGAAGTAACCCCCACGATAACCTAGAATCAGAGTTCCATCCTCGTAATAGTCCACATTCATGATTCTTCCAAACTCGTCTATGTATCCACCTTCGATGCCTTTCCTATACGTGTGTGTTACATAGCTTAGCCCGATGTCAATCTTTACACGTCGTAGGAGCTCATAGCCATCGACCAGACTCTTGGCAAGCCACTTTTGGTTGGAAAATGCCATGTTTGCTAGGCGATCCTTGCCCGGTAATCGCTTTATAGATTCATAACCATCCTTGATTCCAGCGCCTGGTTCGATCCCATAGGACTTCATGATTGTGTTGTTTGTGAAGGCACTCTCAAAAGCTGGAACTCTATCAGGTTCCTCATGATTGAGTGCCATCAAAACTCGTGTTGGTGCGTCCAATAGTGTTATCCCTCCAAAAGGGCTCTAATTCGTCGCACACCATCTATAGCGTCTGCCCCAAAGTCGTCAGCCCCCAATTTCTTGGCAAGGTCCATACTAAGCGGTGCACCACCAACAATCAGCTTCACTTCATCGCGAAGACTCGCTTCTCTAAGAGCTCTGTCGACCTCAGATATCTCGTTGATTGTCATCGTGAGGAGACAACTCAATGCGACAACCTTGGCACCAGACTCCTTCACGGTTTCAACTATCTTCTCCTTAGGGCAGTCCATGCCAAGATCAATGACATCAAACCCGCCAGAAATCAACATAGTGATCAAGATATTTTTGCCAATGTCATGGTTATCACCTCTCACAGTGGCTGCAATCACTTGGTTCTTCTGACTAGCCTCTGCCGATGAGAGATGGGGCTTTAGGACTTCGAAAGCCTCCTTCATGGTTTCCCCCGCCAAGACTAGTTCAGCAAGGAAATACTCATGTGCTTCATAGAGACGACCAACCTCATTCATGCCATCCGTGAGAGCTTTCAAGATGTCCTGAGCATCAGCGCCACGTTCAATCTGCGAACTAACAGCTGCTGCAATATTATCAATATCAAGCTCGATTGTCATTCTTGTTATGTCGCTAAGGCTCATAGTTTGTCACCGCTCATGGGCGTTCCATTACTCTTCGATTCACTTAATGCAATGGTTAAACTGTGTAATATTCTTTCAGGGGGATTGCAGTAAGAAATTAATGAATCATTGAAAGTTCCCTTGGACCTAGGAAGGAGAGATATGTCGGACAAGTCGTTTGGCTCAGGTCACTTTGGTGAATGGTTTGAAGACGAGTTTGGTCTTCCAGCCTATCGCTACACATGTGATCAGACTAAAGACCCCAAAGCTGTGTCGCCAATGACTGAGGTATGGCGGCAAAACACGGACCATCTTCATCAAGTTGGAAATGATAGACTTGTTGCAGTTGTTTCAAATTATGGCCATGTCCAAGTAAGGCAGGATGAAGGCAGTCCCAAATTCCTCAACGATTATGACCCTTCAAGGTTTCAATTTGGAGGCGGTATTGGGTATCTTACCGATGGCGAATCTGTCCTTAGTACATATTTCACTGGAGAAGCAAAGGAGTTTGATCGCGTTTTTGGCATGGGTTACTTTAGAAAAACTGTGAAAGAGGACGCACTGGTTGTAGACCAATTCATCTTTGCGCCCTTTGGTGATTATCCATTTGTAATTTCGCAGGTCACAATAAAGAACGATCGCAACCAAGCCTACGACTTCAGGTGGGTCGAGTACTGGGCCAGTCAACCCTACCAATTCTCATTCAAATCATTCATGCTATCAATAGCTCAGAAAAAGCCCACTTCTGAAATTCGCAGAGGATTTAGTCGTAGGTTTAATCGGAGAACCGATGTCATCTCCAATAACAGGGGTTTGCTGGACTCAAAGCGTTTCAAGGGCAACACTATGGGTGACAAGATTGCATGGAAGGCTCTAAACGCGTACTTGGCCACCAAAGGGAAACATCTTACAGGGGGTGCTGTTAATCCACCAATCAAAGAAACTGTTCTGGAGGATGAGTCCCCACCAGCAACATTCTTGATTTCATTGGATGGGCCGGCAGATGGCTTTGGTATTGATGTCACGAAATTCTTCGGAGTGGGAGGTGCTGGCGCTCCAGAGGGAATACATGAGCCTTTGTCAATGAAGCCCTCGGCCAAAGATTCTGAAAAAGGACTTCTGATTGAACGGAAACTCCATCTTGAGCCAGGAGAGGAAAAGACTCTTTCCTTTGCTTATGGCTATGTTCCTGAGGGCATGAATCTTGAAACGCTAATTGCCGAGGTTGAGAGTGACTTCACAAATCTGTTAGCCAAGACATGTGAGCAATGGAAGGAAAGCAGGATTCAGCTCGTCACAGATGAGGAATGGGTGGATAGGGAATTGAGCTGGCATAATTACTATCTTAGGAGTAATCTCACTTTTGACAGCTTCTTCAATGAACACATACTCTCTCAGGGTCATATGTATCAGTACATCATTGGAATCCAAGCTGCTGCTCGAGACCCTCTTCAGCATGCACTGCCCTTTGTGTTTTCTCAACCAGAAATTGTCAAGAATATCATCAGATACACACTCAAGACTGTGACCCCAGTGGGAGGCATTCCATACGGCATTGTAGGATATGGGATGTATATGCCATCCCCTTGGCGTCCAAGTGACCAACAACTTTGGCTCCTCTGGTTGGCTAGTGAGTACATTCTGAGTAACCGGGATCTCAACTTCCTAGATGAGATTATCACCATGTATCCAATTTATGGAAAAAATAAGAAACACACCAGAGTGAGAGATGTACTTACACTTTGCTACAGGTATCTAGTGGATACAAATTCCATTGGTGAACATGGATTGGCAAGACTCTCTTACGGCGACTGGAATGACATGGTTGTACATGGATATGTTCCAATGGAACAGCGTGATGAAGTCACAGAAGTGGGAGAAAGCATGCTGAATGCAGCTATGGCTAGCTATGTGTTGAATCTATATTCCCAATTGCTCACCTACATGGGAGAAATGGACCTTGCGGAGGAGGCCCTTGAATTTGCTAAAATGCAACGAGAAGCTGTGAATAAGCAATGGAATGGAGAATGGTTCAAACGCGCATGGCTTAACGAGGACCTGGGATGGATTGGTACCGATGTGATGTGGCTTGAACCTCAGCCTTGGTCTATCATTGGAGATGCCGTTAGCAAGGATCAAGCTGATGCTCTTTTGAAATCCATTAATAACCTTGCCAGAAGATTCTCTAAACATGGGGCAGTAATTCTCTCTGAGCCTTTGGAAAAGATGACAGGAGATCCAGGCATTGGCACAAATGCCGGCGTCTGGCCCTCTATAAATGGCACCCTAGTATGGGCACTTGCACTAATAGATGGAAATCTGGCTTGGGACGAGTGGAAGAGAAACTCTTTGGCTAAGCATGCAGAAGAATACCCTGATGTATGGTATGGTATTTGGAGTGGCCCTGATGTGTATAACTCCGAGTTCTCAGAACGACCTGGCCAGACAATCGCGGTAGAAGCAAGGGGAGGAGTAAGAGATGCGCTTGAAGAAGAGGAAGCTGAGGGATTCATGGGTGTAGGTTGGACAGACTTTCCCGTAATGAATATGCACCCACACGCTTGGCCGCTTTACAGTATCGCCAAGCTCATTGGCATCGAGTTCAACAGTCATGGAGTGAACCTATTTCCAACATTGCCAAAAGAGATGTACAAATTCTCTACACCTCTTATTGAGCTGGAGAAATCAAAAGAAGGATACTCTGGAAGATACTCACCCAAATCTCCGGGAACATGGAGAATGACTCTGAAACTTGATAATAAGGAAATGAAGAGGATAACTGCTCTTCTTGTCAATGACAAACAGGTCGACATTGCTCTGGAGGGTGGCAGAATAGTATGGGATGGCAAAAGCACACCAGATGCCCCATTGAGGTGGATTCTTAGATTTTAGAAGAGGAGAAGACACTGGATGAAGCCTCGCGACGTGACTCTTGCTGCGATTGAAGGCAAAGCAGAGAGGGTTCCATTCAATCCATTCATCATGCATCTCGCTGCAGCAATTGATGGGTTAGGCTATAGTAATGCCTACTGCAAGGATGCACGGGTACTTGCTGATGCCCAAGTGAAGTGTGCCAAGACCTATAGTATTGACCATGTGAACGTTTCGACTGATGCCTATAGAGAGGCAAGTGCTTGGGGTGTGAAGATTGACTTCTCTGGTCATACTCCAGTGGCTGAAACACATCTAAATATCGAGGATTTTGATGGTGTTGAAGAGCCGGATCTAAATAGTGCTTGCCGTGTCCAAGACAGGGTCGAGGCAGTTCGGAAACTAAGGGAGATTAGCAACAATCAGTGCATCATTGGCTGGATAGAGGCTCCATTCGCAGAGATTTGCTGCCTTTTTGGTCTGATGAATGTACTGAAACTAGCACGGAGACCTGATTGGAGTGAACTAGTTCAAGGACTCATAGCACGAGTGTTTTCAGTTCAGCTCGAGTTCGCCATGATGCAAATTGAAGCAGGAGCAGACATCATCGGAGCTGGTGATTCAGCTGTTTCCCAGATAGGCCCCAAGCGCTATGAGGAGGCCTGCCTTGAATCCACCCAGAAACTCTTCAAAGAGATTAGAAAACACGTACCTGTGCTCTACCATGTCTGTGGAGATAGCTCTGTAGTTGACAAGGAGGGCCGGGATATGTTGGAACTTGTTGTGAGCTCGGGAACTTCAATCCTGGATATAGACTACCAAGTGAACATGACCACAGCAAAGGAGAAGATTGGATCGAGAGTATGCCTACGGGGTAACACAAACACATCGATACTTGGTAATGAGCTGTTTACTGCAACTCATGTCAAAAAGGAAATAACTGAAACAATCCAAGCAGGAAAACCAGGTGGTAGGTACATGTTCTCAGCTGGTTGTGAATGGCCCTGGGAACCCTTGAACCTCGCAACACGAAATCTTAAGGTTGCAGAATTATTGGTTAGAAAACTTGGCGGATATTGACATGAATTCACGAGAGCGTGTGTTGCTGGCATTAGATCATAAGGAACCAGATATGGTGCCGCTTGATTTTGGCGGCAACCAATCAAGCATTCACATTGTGGCATACAAGCGGCTTCTAGATTATCTCGATATCAAGGACGAAAACATTAGGTTCAGTGATTTCCTCCAGCAGATTGCGGATCCCTGTGAAGCAGTGCTTGAGCGGTTCAACATAGATATTCGGTGGCTTCGAGCACCGTCTTCATTTCTGCCGGGGAATTATGTTCCTGAAGTCGAAGGTAAATTTCAAGGAGTCTGGGACCAGTTTGGCGTGTTCTGGGGCAGTAGTGCTGAGAAAGACCTTGAAGATATTCTCTATTATGACCCGGTCATTCACCCTCTGAGTGAGATGAGGACAGTGCAAGAGATTCGGTCCTATGACTGGCCGGATGGAACTGATAGGACTCCTTTAAGGGGA
>JAHQWZ010000031.1 GCA_029856425.1 Candidatus Thorarchaeota archaeon | reverse complement strand
GGCGCCACTGCAGCAAGAACATGCCTGCCTATTACATAGAGGCTGCCTCATCCGACTGCTCTGACCCTTTCTATGTACGTGCGTTCTCTTATGGTAAGCACTTGACCACGTACAATTCTAGCTGTTGTCGTCCAAGAGAAGATTCCAATCACTAGGATCATTGTTACTATGGAAGGCCCGAGCACAGCCGCCATGATTATCATCAACAGCAAGCTTGGTATGACGAAGAAGACGTCAGTGAATCGCATTAGCAAGGAGTCAATGACTCCTCCGTAGTAGCCTGCAACAAGTCCCACTATGGTTCCGATGAGTACCGACATCGCCGTCGCTACAAGCCCGACAATGAGTGTGACTCTGGTACCTATGACCAGTTGACTAAAGACATCCCTACCAAGCTGGTCAGTTCCCATTATGTGGAAACCCGGAAAGTCTGTGGGGGCATAGCATACTAGTGACAGAGTTCCTTGAACGATGAAGGCGACACCAACCACTCCGACAACTGCCACCACGATGCGCGCCACATGTTGTTGCATTCCTTGGAAGCTGACCTCTGTTCTATGGCGAAGCACATTCCCCACGACCAGGTACAAGCCGACTAATCCTAATACTGAAGATAGAAGAAGAGTCTGAATGTTCTCCACCCTCCAAGATTGCATTCCCAGTACTAGTGCAATGTGGAGTGTCAATGCACCAGACATAATGGAAACTATGTACCGGGGTAATGGCGTTTCTCCCTTTCTGTCAAGCAGTATCCAAATCAAGGCGCCGCCTAAGAATAGCATTGGTCCCAGAATGAGTAGGAACAAATGGTCAGTTGGAGTGGGATCTGGAGATTGATACAACCCCCCCGTGAAGAACTCTTCAGGATCATAGGGTGCTATCAGGTCACCAAACAGAGACATGCCTGCGAAGAGAATCACGAGGCTGAATCCAGCAACACCCATCTTTGAGCCAAAGAACTGGCTTGCCGTTAGGCTCATGCTTCTCCTTCTCGCAACAACCCTTCCCAGGACTATTCCGGCTAGGGCAATCTGAGTGACCAAGGGATGACCGAGCGAGGATGTCACTAGTGACAACGGCGCTCCGTTTTCAATGGCACCGGAGGGTGGAAAGACTCCCATACCCAAGAATGTCATGCCCCAAGAAACAGACCATTCAAGGTCAAACAGCCCACTCATGGCAGCCGCCAGAAGCACAACTACATTCAACAGCAAAGCCAATATGGATAGGCGCACTAGAATCTGGGCCCGGTTGTGACTCCATGCATGTATGAGGTTTGCGGGGCTATAGGGTGCTAGTCTTGTTCGAATGAACCAAGCCACACTCTTCCATCTAGCAACGGCAGAGAAGAACATCGAAACCAAGATGCCTATTGTCAGTCCTTCTATCGGAGAGCCACTCGGTACAAGCTGCAAGAAGGCAAGAAGGACGGAAACTAGGATGATGATATTCGCGATGGGTAACCACTTGCTTCTCAACCATTCGCGAGGGCTGGCTCTTTCTTCTCCTATCTGAAACTCCACGCCGACTCGAATCCTTGGGTCCAGATAGTAGTATATGAAATCCGCCACCAAGTTGGCAGCTACGATTACGATGGTGATCATGAAGAAGGCGGCCTGCAGGAGCGGATAGTCTCGATAGAAGACTCCTTGCCAGATGAGATTGCCAATTCCTGGGAATGAAAAAACCACCTCTGTCTGGAGGGCACCAGTCACAGAGAAACCCAGTTGGAGAGCTACGACAGTGGTTATTGGTATCATTGCGTTCGGCATTGCTTCCTTATTGAGTTGGTCTTTTTCATTCCGTCCCTTTGCTTTCGCTGTCACCATAAAGTCTTCACTCAGTACATCAAGAAGGGCATTCCTGGTAATTAGTGCAAATGCACCAAGAATCGCAATTATCAGTACAGTCCAAGGAAGCATAAGATGCCCTATCATGTCAATGATTAGGCCTATGGGATCACCAGTGTGGTCCAAGCCCGGAGTCACCAGTCCCGGTGTTGCGGGAAACCAGCCCAGACCGAAGGAGAATACCATAATCATGGCCATCGCCAACCAGAACGTGGGGATTGCATAGGTTACCAATGAGAACAAAAGGCCAAGGGCATCCGCCGCACCACCTCTCCGCCATGCAGCATTCTTCCCAACCCATATTCCAACAATGATGGCAACAATAGTAGCCGGCAACGCCAAGAGAAGCGTATTTCCCAGGTGCTCGAGAAGCACTGGGCCGACATCTGTTTGATAGTGGAATGAGATTCCAAGGTTTAGGACCAAGAAGTTCGCTAGGAACAGAATGTACTGTTCCCACAGGGGTCTGTCAAGACCGAATTGTCTAATGAGCGCCTCCTGTGCACCCGCGCTTATATTAGGGTTTCTGGCCAAGAACGTCGCTGGATCGCCAGGCAGTATATGGAATATGACGAAGTCTATGCTAAGAACAATGAAAACAGTTGCAATAGCCTGAAGTATACGCTTTATCAAGATGTCCCGAAGTGCCATGGAGTATCACTCTGTCTGACATTTGGAAAAAAGGGAGGAGTGAACAGACACCATGTGTCTGTTCAAACTCTCAGATAGTTGTTTCTGCCGCTATTTTCGTCTTACAACGTACACTATCACTATAACCAAGATGACAGCTCCTGCACTGACTGCCAGTATTATCTCCATCGGTAACGGAGGTGGCCCCTCACCTGTATCTGTTGTAGTTCCTGTTGTGGTCGTGGTAGTGGGCTGGGTCGGCACATCAACATCGAGCCAAGCGTTGGTGTTCCATATGGACAGCACCCCGCTCATCCAATCTGTGTGAGTGAAGTTGTATCGATCGTTTCTGTAAAGCTCGATGTCGTTGTACTCAACGAGCACTATTACACTGGAGTCGTCATAGACAACCTGCTGCAACTCATCGATGAGAAGTGCTCTTTCCGCGTCACCGACCATCTGCTGCTGTTTGTAGATCTGGTTGACCCGGGTAAGATTCATGCCGTTCGGATTGACGAAGCTATAGTTCAATGCTCCAGCAGTCAAATACTGATTCATACTATTCGGGTCTGGAATCTGGGACCAGATGCCTATTGCTAGATCGTAGTTCCATTCTTCGGAAGTAAGGTCTTCATTGAACGTCGTTAGCTCTCTTGGCTGTAATGTAATGTCAAACCCTGCAGCGTCGAGGTAGGACTTTATGAGCTGAACTGCGGTCTGGGTTGGTGGGAAACCAACGGGATACTTGAGGTCGAAAGCTAGCGATTCGACCACTCCTCCGATGTCCTTCTCGTAGACACCGTCAACCAGTGTCCAGCCAGCCGCTTCCAGTGTCGCCTTTGCTTCGTTAACACCACTTGGAAACTTGATCAGGGCATCGTTGTGCCACTTGAGTTCGCTGTGGATTACTGAATCGGCGCCTCTCGCGTGTCCAAGATACGCGACTTCCGCAATAGTGTCCTTGTCGATAGCTTGCTGCATTGCCTTCTTGACTGCGGGGTCAAGCAGAGCATGATGCCTTTCGCTGCTGAACGGAGATGATCCATTCAGGTACTTAAACCACTGGTTCACGAGGAGTGATTGCCACGCAAGTTCCGAGTTCTCGTTGATGGTCACCTCTGGTCCGAAAGCAACATCCGACAATTGAGGGCTCGTTTCGCAGAGATCAATTTCTCCCGTCTTCAACGCCCCCGTCATGAACTCAACCGAATCGTAGAAGATGAGTAGCATCTCGTCAATCTTCGGAGCGCGTATATGATAGTTGGCGTTCTTCTCTAGGGACAAGTACTGCCCGATTTTATGTTCTACGAACTTAAATGGACCCGTTCCTGCCATGGGAGTCGGCCAATCTGGGGAGAGCATTCCCCACCAGATGCAGTCTTGCATCCACCAGTCCTTGAAGTAAGTCGAATTTGTTCCATAGATTGGGTCGTCCCATGTCAACGGGTTCCACAGATGCTTTGCCAAGATTGGAACATAGGTCATACCAGTAAGGAATTGCTCCTTGTTGACGGATACAGGCGTCCCGTTGTATTCAAGGCGTTGCCTAACTGAGAACGGAGCGTATGGATCCCATTTCCAGATGTTCTCATAGCCAGAGTCCACAAAGTTGAGGACAATCGTGTAGTCATCCAGGACGCGGATATTCCTATGATCAATACGAGGTGTCTGACCTACCCAGAATCCAAGCCAAGTCCAAGTGAAGAGAGTCCAATTCGCGTCATGTGCCGTGAATGGAGTTCCGTCATGCCATTTTGCATCATGGTCGATATGCATGACTAACTGAGTACCATTGGGTGCCCACTCCCAGCTCTCAGCTAGGCAGGGCTGGATGCCCCAGTTGTCATCCCATCTGACTAGAGGATCAAATATCCAATTAATAAACTCCCATGAACTGATTTCTGCGGCCATGACAGGGTTTAGGCTGTCTGGCTCATCAAACATCCCTATCTTGATGATCTTAGGTGTCTGTGCTACTGCAGTAGTCGGTGCGAAAGCGAACACCGGTAAGATCATTAAGACCGCCAGAGTCAGTGACAGGAGTGCTTCTTTCTTTTTCACAGATGTCACATCCTGAAATATAGCTGGTCGATAGATACTGGTGTACACCAATTAAAATCCACCGAACACTCTTGTTCACAGCCCATCAGCCATGAACATATGCTCCAATGATTTATTTCATGCATTTTCTTGTATCAAATAATTCACTTTCTAAGTCTATCAATGATGACTGCAATCATAATAACAGCCAGAATGCCTGCTAGTCCGAGAGCTGGATCTATCTCTAGTGGTGGCAATGAAGGACTGGGGTCTACTCCAGCTGTTGTTGAAGTGGTAGAAGTTGTCGTTGTAGTTTCATAGCTATTCTCAGAAAGCCAAAGACTAATTTGGAGCATCATATTCCACTCAGATCCATCATCGTCATACACATTCTCCCAAGCCACTCCATCACGATCAGCGTCTTCTTCCCATTCAACATGAGGACCTGAGAGAGCTATCCGACCCTGTTCATATTCATATGCTATTATTGCGGGTTCACCATTGACATCATATGTTGCGAGAGTGGTGACTCCATCTGTCCCCGAGGTTTCAAAATATGGCCCACCATAATACATCACGGTGTGGGAATCAGGCTCGCCAGAGAGATCTGGACCATCTATTCCCTTGTTCAGATTGATTCTTGTCATGTTGTGTCCTGGCCAAGCTGCAATCTCTTCTATTGGCCCATTTCCTATATTGGGGTACAAATCAAGTGAATAGGCTATGTAGGCACCCTCCCATCTGATGCTATCACATGCAAAGTATGCACCAGCGCAGACTCCGAAAAAGGCACCACCATTCTCCACGAACTGGCGGATTTTCGCAACCCCCGAACTGTCAAGGTCCTGGAAGTATGCCCACGCCCAGCCTCCTGGCACAGCCACAATATCATAGTCATCAAGCGCTCCGTTTCTGATGTCTGCAGCATTGACAACATCAACCGTTGCATTCATCCATCGAAACATCCAGAATAAGGCTGTCCTACTTGAGAGGCTAGACGATTGTTCGTCAGTCACTCCTTCATAGACAGCTACCCTGATTCCGGTTAGATCGGATGGGTCGACATCACTTGTCTTAGTTGGAATACTAACGAACGATGTCATGAAGAGGAGAGCAACCAATAAGACAAGTGAGATGCGTTTTTGTGTCATCCAAGAGCCTCAACCTTTGCTCTGAATAATACTCAAGGTGCAGAACTGGTTAAGGCTGTTTAGGTGTTATGCCTCTTTCTTTGTTCAGTGTTGAACATCCATGTTGGGACCTTTCTTTAGATTGTTCACACACTATTACCAGACCTCAACGCAGCAAAAGACTATCTTCCAAAGACAGCGCGTATCGTCAATCATTTGTTGGAGACCTGTGTATGGTAGAAAAAACATCTATCTCGGAGATAAGAAAGACCGTCGAGCAGCTTTGTGCATTTGGCCAGAAGGTTGCAGGAACTGAGGCTGAGGTGCAAGCTGCTGACTATCTTCATGACAGTCTTGTCAGTTTTGGATTTTCGAGAGTAGAAAAGCAGCCATTCGATGTGCACGGATGGAATCCCGTATCATGTATTGTAGAGATGAAGAAACCAGTTGAGAAGGAGATTGAGGCAGCTCTATTTCCATATTGTAAAACGGAGAATGTAGAAGGCCCCCTTGCAGTCATTAGCTGCGAAGAGAATGGTTCGTCATCAATTGGAAAAGGCCTGATTGCTTTCTCGGAGTGGGGCCTAGATGATTACCTGAGTCCAAGGATGACCTATTTCCGTGCAGCTAGATTAGGATATGAGGGTCTGATTGTAGCAGCACAAGACGAGGGGGACCTCCTGAAAGTCGTAGTCCTCGCCAGCGGCGGGCTTCTCAAGATTCCTGTCGTATGTGTCACCAAGGAAGAGGGAGCCAGGCTTCTCGATATGATGGAAGAGGGAGAAGTGATAATGGGCGTAAGGACAGATGTTGAGGTTTCCTCCGGCTCAACTTCATACAATGTAGTTGGAATACTTGAAGGGGATGGGACTTCAAATCATGAGATTGTGGTAGGAGCACACTACGACTCATGGTTTCAAGGTGCTGCTGACAACTGTGCTCCTGCCGCCTCAGTTCTTGAGCTGGCCCGAATATTCAATCACCAGGCCAAGGCTGGAAAGCCCCCTAAGAGAACGATCCGGTTCATTTTCTACGGCGCTGAAGAGAGTGGGTCAAATGACTTCTATTTCTGGCTGAATGGCTCAAAAGCATACGTGAGGGACAATCCTGAAACTGTTGCTAGGACCGCTGCTGTACTCAGTTTAGACTCGACAGGATATCCTGCTCCAGCTAAGAACTATATCTACGCAACAGCGGATCTCTTTGATTATGCCAAATCTATCAAGGTTGACCTTGAACGAGTTCTCCCGCTGTTATACTTGGATCCTCCTAGCTATGGAAGTGATCATTGGTTCTTTGAACTAGCTGGTGCTCCAACAATCTATGGAGTTGCATTTCGAAGTCCGCTCTATCATACTCAGAAGGATGACCCTGATCATCTTGACTTCGAAGCTGTGCATTTTTACGCCGAGTTTATGAAAGAGGCTCTTTCATTCTTTGCAGAAGCAGAGATACTGCCTATTGACGTATTCCTTCCATTGAAACGGTTTGAGCAAATCATCCTCAGATACAGCAAAATGGACGGCAACTCCTTCGACCTCGGGCCGCTTCTCGCGAAGATGAAAGCACTTCTCAAACAAGAATCTGCTATCCGAAAGATTCTCACAATAGCTCAAAAGACAGGAAGTCGTGAACTCAGTTCGAAAGTCAATCATTTCTTGCTCAATACAGCTAACAAGTTCAATCAAACCATTGGCTTCGCAACCCGTCCGCTTGAAACATACAACAGCGATTATCTCTATCGATTTGAGCTGATTGCTGATTATATTTACTTGACAAACTCCATTCAGAATCTACGTAATATTCCCATCGCAGCTATTGATTTGGAGAGCGTGAAACGAATTGAACAGCAAGCTGATAATCCATACAACTGGATATATCTTCACGAGCCTCTTGCGAAGCTAGATGAGGAGCATCAACGAATTCGAAAGGATATTGAAGATCTATTAGAGCAGCTATCAGGTATGATGGATAGCATATCTGAAGATATCGGGAATCTCGTTCAGAATTAGGAGAACCATTTTGAACAAATGTTCATTGATGTTCACTGGTGTTGGGATTCTTCTTATGGTTGTTCACTACATAAGTCAAAGGAGCTGGGAGAAGGCTCGAAAGTATATCTAGTTTCAATCGCGAATCGTAATATTATGGAGAGGTCTTGTAATGGTCAATAGAGATGAAATAATCAAGAAAGAGTCCAAGTATATGGTTCCTGCTTATGCTCGTAAGCCCATAGTCATCTATGAAGGAGAAAACACGATTGTGCGCGACCTTGATGGAACAGAGTATATTGATTGTCTTAGCGGTATCTCCGTAGTGAATGCTGGTCATAGTCCAGAGCGACTTGTCAAAGCTGGGTCTGAGCAATTATCGAAGCTAATTCATTGCTCTGGTCTATATCACAATGTTCCCCAAACATTGCTGGCCGAAAAACTTGCTAACCTCACACCAACCAATCTGACCAAATCATTCTTCTGTAATAGTGGAGCGGAGGCTGTTGAGGGTGGTGTCAAGATTGCCAAAAAGTACAGCGTGACGCAGGGTCGCACTGGAGCCGCCGTCATTGCACTAGAGGGGTCATTCCATGGAAGACTAGCTCTCTCACTCACGTTGACTGGCCAAGCAAAATAGAAGCATGGTTTTGGCACCTTCGCAAATTCTCCAGGAGTTGTACATGCTCCAATGCCTTATTGCTATAGATGCCCGCTGGAATTCCCTGATTGTGGCACTGAGTGCGCTAGAAGAGTTGAAGATATTGTCAATTATCATACCACGGGCGATGTTGCAGCTATGATTGTAGAGCCCATACTAGGTGAGGGTGGGTTGGTTGTGCCTCCAAAGGAGTATCATGACCTTGTGCAAAGAATCTGTAAGGACCACAATATTGTGTACATAGCAGATGAAGTACAAACTGGCTTTGGCAGGACTGGAAAGATGCTAGCGATTGAAGATTTCGGAATCAAGCCAGACATCATTACTATGGCGAAGGGATTGGGTGCAGGAATGCCAATTGGGGGCTACATCACCACGGATGAGATTGCAGCCTCTCTAGAGTCAGGGGACCACTTCTCCACATTTGGCGGGAACCCAGTCAGTTGTGCGGTGGCTCTGGAGAATCTCAGCTATCTTGAGGATGCAGGGCTGGTCAAGAATTCAAAAAAAATGGGTGACATGCTGAAGAAGCAATTGAAGGAGATTCAGCAGAGCAGCAAGCACATTGGCGAGGTGAGAGGCAGGGGTCTCATGATCGGCATCGAGCTAGTGAAAGACCTTGGCACGAAAGAGCCTGCAGTTGACGAAACGCAGTCGGTAGCTAAGGGTCTGATGAAGAGTGGTGTCCTGATTGGCACTGGCGGTGTTAAGAAGAACGTTATTCGCCTCCAGCCTCCCTTATGTATCACTGAAGAAGAAGCTCAGAAAGTCCTGAATCTACTTGAGAAGGAGTTCAAGCAGCTATAGCGACAAACAATGCTTGGAGGCTATGGTGTGGAGAACCCCTCACTCGATAGAATTAGAGCCACTATGCAGGAACTACATTCCATAGGGCATAAAATTGCAGGGTCATCCAATGAGCGTCGCGCTTCTGAATACATAATTGAATCCCTTCGTAGCATTGGTTTCAATAATATAGAAACGATGAACTTCGAAGTTCGCGGATGGAATCCAATATCCTGTAACGTAAGAATATTGAAACCCATCGAGAGAGAACTGGAGGCTGCTCTCTTTCCTTACTCTCAGGGTCAGAGATCATCTGGGAAACTGACGCAGATAAGTCAGATTGATGAATATGGTACCAAGAATGATGGTGGTAAAATAGGTCTCTCTATTTGGGGCAGTCAACTCTACTCATCTCCCACACGCACCTACTACAAAGCTGTAAGGCGAGGACTGGATGCGGTTCTAATCTCGACTCCTGATGAGGGGGACCTTCGCAAAGTGGTTGTGGTAGAATCTGGTCGATTGCTGAAGATTCCTGTGATAAGCATCTCAATGGAGGATGGGAATTTCCTATTCGACCTAATTGGGGAGGGCGATGTCGAATTAGAAATTGATGTGAAAGTTGAAGTCCCATCGACCGCTGAGTCAATGAACATAGAAGCCGTTCTAGAGGGTCAAGATCGCTCTGAACAAGAGATCTATATTGGAACTCATGTCGATAGCTGGTTTTCAGGGGCAGCAGATAATTGTGCCCCAGTGGCCATCATCGTGGAGATTGCTCGACTACTTCAGGAATATGTTCAGAATGGGGGAGTACTGAAGAGAAGTGTGAGGTTCCTTTTCTTCGGTGCAGAGAATGGCGGATCTGAGGGGTTCTACTATTGGTGTAACGGATCTAAAACATATCTGGACAAGAAACGAGGTTCTCTTTCAAAAGTAGCTGCATTTCTCAGCCTTGATTCTGTCGGATTTCCAGATCCTGCTCAGAAGTTCATCGGAACCACAGCAGAGTTGTTGGAGTTTGCGAAAGGTATTGAATCAACCAATAGAGCCGTTCAAGGGCTCGAGTTCTATGATCCACCAGGGTATGGCAGCGATCATTGGTTCTTTGAAGTGTCCGGAGTACCTTCGATATACGGAGTGACTTTTCCAAGTCATCTATATCAAACTCAGAAAGATGACCTTGACCATTTGGATTACAATACAGTCCTCCTTTACGCCAACTTCATGAATGATGTGCTCTTTAAGATTGCAGACGCAAGGCTGTTGCCAATTGATATTTTCACTCCTCTAATGAGGTTCGAGGCTATTCTCTCCAAGTACAGCAAGATGAGAAACTGTCCCTTTGACATGACACAACATCTCCTTCGAATCAGAGACATTCGTGGAAAGAAGACCACGTTTAGCAAGAAACTGAAATCTATAGCTAGGAATGGGGACGATGATTTGGTTCGGAAAGCGAACCGTTTTCTGTCCACAGTATCTCATCTAGTAAATACCACAATAGGGTGGCTATGGAGAGTGACAGCTCCCGACGATATTGACTATTTATCACGCTTGGAGCTGATTGAAGACTATATTGCACTTAACTCTGCGATAATGACGCTAAGAGGGACACCAGTTGGCAGTCTGACACCTGAATACGTCGACAAGTATGAGAGTCAGCCAGACTGTGCCTACAATTGGATACCACTTCACAGGCCACTAGCTAAACTAGAGAAGGAGCGATCCAAAATCTACAAGCTGATAGAAAGAGAGCTGGAACATGTATCGAAGATAATTACGATGGTTGAAGATGGGATTAAAGAACTGCTAGTTGAGGAAAGGTGATGATGAAAATGGGAAGACGTCTAGGAGTTGCAGGACTCCAGCTAAGGAAAGATCCGAACGATGAAGACAAGAACTTCAACAATCTCGAACAAACAACCAAGAAAGTAAGGTCGACCTATCCATGGGTTGATTTGGTTTTCACAGGAGAGCTCTACCTCCAGCAGTATGGAACGAATGATTGGAAAGATTATGCCGAGCCAATGCCGAATAGTATGACTGAAAAACTGTCCGAAATTGCCCGGGATAATGAGTGCTGGTTTGTACCTGGTTCATTCCTAGAAAGAGATGGTGATAAGATATTCAATACCGCTCTCGCATTCAGTCCAAAGGGTGACCTCGTCGCCAAATACAGAAAGATCTATCCCTGGATGCCTTTTGAGGACACGCATTTCGGAACTGATTTCATCACATTCGACATTCCTGGTATTACGAAGGTAGGTCTTGTCATCTGCTATGATCTGTGGTTTCCTGAAATATTCCGGACCCTTGCTTGGATGGGTGCTGAGGTCATTCTACAACCATCTGCAACGTACACGCCCGACCGACAGGCCGAGTTGATTCTGGTACCAGCTCAAGCAATCATGCATCAGTGTTATGTCCTCAACTCGAACATTGTAAGCTCAAAGGGCGGAGGACTCTCAATCTTCGCAGACCCAGAAGGCAGAGTATTACAGCAGGTCGGCACACATGAGGAGATCATGACAGAGGTCGTCGACTTGGATAGAGTAGAGTGGATTCGTCAGAATGGGTCATTTGGCATAACACCACTCTGGAAGAGTCTTAGGGATTCTCCCCTCAACATGAAGTTCCCTGTCTATGAGCGGTTCCAGGAGGGAGAGATTCTCAAGACGCTAGGCGAAATGAAGGTGCAGAAGAGCATCCGTGAGTGGAAGGTCTAGAACCCCTCCGCCCTTCGGTACATTTTTCGCCGGGTTACGTGATTGATGAGACATCGCGGAGGAAGAATCTATTATGGAGTGGAAGGATGGAGCAAAGTGCGCTGTGTGTCTAACCTTTGATTTAGATGCAGATATTTCTTGGCGCAATATCTTGAGGCGGAACAAGATTGACCGTGACAATCCCGTGGTTCTCTCCCTTGGTCAATACGGTCCAAAGGCAGCACTTCCGCGCATTTTGAGGATATTAGATCGGCATGAGGTCAAAGCTGGTTTCTATATTCCTGGGGAAGTGGCCGAACGCTATCCTGATAGTGTGAGGGAAATTGGAAGCCATGGTCATGAGATAGGACATCATGGATACTCTCATAGGAATCCGGCTAGCCTGAGCACGAAGGAGGAGCGTGAGGAGCTTGAGAAGGGATTTGTAGCTTTGGAGCCTCTTGTTGCAGAGCGACCTCTTGGCTATCGTGCGCCTG
>JAHQWZ010000030.1 GCA_029856425.1 Candidatus Thorarchaeota archaeon | reverse complement strand
GCAATTGGCAGTGATGCAATGACAGGTTCCCAGTCAAGTGTGAGAACCTGAATGTAATAGGACCCTAGGACCATAAGTACGCCAAAGTTCAGTCCAATGAACACCTCCCCATATCCACGTGACACAAATCTGAATGGTGGAGCTGTATAGAAGAAGCCAGAAACGGCTCCAACCATGCCAAATGCGAGCAGAAGCATATCTCGAGTAAAAGCGAGGTAGAGTCCGATTGCGACTGCTATTCCAAAGGCCACAAACGACCCTGCCAAGACCTCGCGAGGAGAAAGCCACCCTAACTGAATCATTCTGCTGCCTCCCGTAAACGGTCGCACATACTCCACGTTGATATCATCTGATGTGCTGATGTGATCGAAATAATCGTTGCTAATGTTAGCTCCTAAATGAAGGCACACACCCACAATGAGAGTAAGAAGAAAGAGATCCAAATAGAATACCGCATGCATGCCCCATGCCATTGCGGTGCCTAGCAGGACCGGAGTAATGCTTGCTGTGAGAAAGGGCAATCGCATCTCAAGCATCCAAATCCTGAGCTTGCTTGGCTTCTGGGGGATATCCTTAGGAAACACGTCGCCCTCGGTCAAAATCACCAACGGTGTCTAGGAAATGAGAACACAAGAAAAGACTTCCTGAATACCGATATCTCACTCTATGGATGAACAGCATTGCTCTTTCCCGAAACGTTTAAGGATGCTGTCGCCTTCCCGAGGCGTTAGTAAGACCAATGCAAGGGTCTTGGAGATGGAGCTTTGCGCGGATCTGAGAGACGAACAACAACAGGACCTCAGCACAATGACAAGATGACATCAGTCGAGGATCTTCTAACCGACAACAGCCTTCAGACGCGAATGACACTAATCAACCAAGAGATGAAAAGATTTCTCGACAAGTACAGGGGAGAGCCTTCGGTTCTCTATGATGCTGCACACCATTTGCTCCTTGCTGGAGGGAAAAGACTCAGATCGCTGATCACACTGCTCAGCTGTGAGGCAGTGGGCGGAGATGTTCAGAAAGTACTACCCTTCGCCCTTGCAATGGAACTACTTCAGACAGCTAGTCTCGTCCATGATGACATCATCGATGAGGACTTGGTCCGGAGAGGAGTTGAGGCCACCCATCACAAGTTCGGAGCAAAAATCGCGGTTCTCGCAGGAGACCTTCTAATCGCACAAGCAGTCGAAATCATTGGAGAGCAGGCAACCCCAGAGCTCCTTGTGCATTTGGGAAGGGGAGGCATCCGTATGACTGAAGGAGAAGCCCTTGATTTTCTCATGTGTGAAGATAGCCCTGATTCATTCAACCGCCAGAGGTATCTTAAGGTCATCGAGCAAAAGACAGCGACATTCATGAGAGAGGCTGCTCGGGTGGGAGCTATTGTCGGAGGAGCCTCAGAAGAACAGAAGCAAGCCCTCACCAAATATGGTGAGATGCTTGGTTTTGGATTTCAGATAAGGGATGACATCTTAGATGTGGTAGCTTCGCTGCAGGTCGCAGGAAAGACGGTGCAGTCTGATTTGAAGGGGCGAAGATGCAATTATCCGCTGGTGCATGCGCTTGAGGTCAGCTCAGAATCAGAACGCCAAACTGGTATCAATGCGTTGAAAGAAGGTAATCTAGCACCAGTCCTAAAGCTCATCGATGAAACAAAAGCAGTACACCATGCAACTGAGCTCGCTAAGACCTATGTGGAGCGTGCGAAGAGTGCGCTCGAAACAGTTGACCTCAGGAATGATAATCTCCTGAACCTGGTTGCTGAATTTGTGCTAGAACGAATCCACTGACCTACTCGAATCATTCTAAGTAACCCAGTACTCTCACAAGTGTCTTTGATGCAAAGTCGACCGGAACCGGCAGCCTGCATCTGATCAAATGCTTGAGATATCTGGAGCCAGCAAGACGCATACACTGGTCGGTTATTCTATCAGAGGGCATCACCTGGTCGGCAATCCGAAGAATTCTGAGCGCCGTGTATAGCTCCTTCCCAATCTCATTTCTCCACATCTCTTCATAAGACGATAGAGAAACTCCGTCTGCCAGGTGATTGACAACGGATTCTCCAGCTATCTCCCCACCTGCCACGGCAGTGGGAATTCCTCCACCATTTGATGCCATCACATGACCCGCTGCATCACCAACCAGAACAGCATTCTCCGAGTACGTTCTATCAACTGGTCCTCCAACAGGTATGATTGCTCCAACCCGAGTAACAATGGTTGAGTTCCCAGTGCGCGGAAACACTAGCGGATGACCCTTTATGAATCTCCGAAGATACTCCTTCAGTGGTACTTCTGGAGCTCCAAAGGGTCGTCGCATGCCAAAGCCGACATTGGCTGTATCATCACTCTTGGGAATAATCCATGCATATCCTCCGGGAGCAATCGTATTTCCGAAGTACATCTCTGTGGTCTGCGGATCGCAATCAATCTCAGTGAGGACATAATTGAGAGAAGGGCAGAGGTCTCTTCCAGGGTTATGATAGTGATTGCCCAATGACTTGGAAATAATGGAGCTTGGTCCATCAGCACCTATCACTACTCGAGCAGTCATCTCTACGCTTTGACCATCTTGCCTCATGACAAGCCTGTTCGACTTTGATCGCTCAATAGCTGCCGACTTCAGTACGATCTCAGCACCCGCATTCTCAGCTTTAGTGGCTAGATGCATATCGAACTTGGTTCGATCAATGACACGGGCATCAAGTTTGAAGTAGAATTCATTGCTCAGAGGAGAGACAAGCATGAGTCTGTTAGTCCGGTTTGTGATGAGATTGCTTGGAATATCCACTAGCCGTGCTGCTCTCGGAGAGTTACGCAAAAGGTCGCGCATCTCTCTCGGCGCGGGTAAGAACTCACCGCAATGGATGGGAACTCCTATCTCTTTCCTCCTGTCAACTACCAATGTCTTGTAGCCTGCCGCTGCTGTTACTCTCGCTGCCGTGCAACCCGCAGGACCCGCACCTACAACAATGACATCATATGAGTTCTCAACCATAATGTACGGCGCATCCGTCAGACTAAAAAAAGGGTTGGGTGCTCCCACAATGACCCTGTGAGGCGCTTCAAATGGTTTCGATTCATGTTGATGGACTTACAAGACGTTATGGATACAGAGTCGCGTTGAAGAATGTGTCATTTGAAATTCCAGTGGGCGGAGTGCATGCTCTCTTCGGGAACAACGGCGCAGGAAAGACCACACTGCTGAGAATCATTTCAACTCTCCTGCAGCCACACGCAGGAAAGGTGGAGGTATTTGGATTCGATATTGAAGAGGAGCCAATCGAGGTCAGAAAGAGAATTGGTGTTGTTGGAGATAAGCCGCTTCTATATGGTGAGTTGACTGGCAGGGAGAACCTGAAATTCTATTCAGACCTTTACGACTTGGAAACAAGTACAGCTAATGCGATAATAGAAGACCTGGCTGAAAGATTCGATGTCAAGCGATGGCTAGATGAACCAACTAAGATACTCTCTACCGGACTGAGGAAGAGGTTTGACATAATCAGGAGTCTGCTCCATAATCCTGAATTATTCCTCCTCGATGAACCATTCTCAGGGCTCGACAAGGACTCAACTGAGGTGTTCAGAAACTACATTGAGGACAAGCGAGAAGATAGGACTGCAATTGTGACGACTCACAACCTAGCTCTAGGCTCAGAGATATGTGATGATTTCATTACGCTAAGAAAAGGAGAGATTGTAGGCAAAGGGCCAATTTCGGAGTTCGATGGTAACATATGAGGTGAATGTTATGGGCTCGGGTTTCTCATACGCACTTGCAATCGCCAAGAAAGATTTGATTACTCAGATGAGAAAGCGATTCGAAGCATTTTCGATGTTTCTCTTTGCCATCATTGCGGTCTTTGTATTGGGTCTAGTGCTTTTTTCATCCACGTTTATCATCGCAGATTCCCCGACTAGAATTCAAGTGATGACTGAGATAGGAAGTGGGATGCTTTGGGTCGTGGTTTTTTTTACTGGCATGTTTGGTTTCTCACCAGTCTTCATATCTGAGTCAGAAACAGGTACTCTGAAGGGACTATCACTTGCACCAATACCAGGGTGGTCAGTATATCTGGGAAAGGTGATCTATGGATTTCTTCTGATGGGGCTTGTTGAGATATTCCTAGTTCCAATCGCGATGGGTTTGCTCGGATTCGCATTCTCCCCGGAAATCTCACCGCTTTTCATTTTGATAACGTTTGCTCTTGGTACCTTGGACCTAGCAGCTGTGGGAGCAATGGCTTCTGCACTCACAATGCCGGCTGAGTCAAAGGCTACGGTCTATCCGATTGTCTATTTCCCGACTGCCACAACTGCACTCATTCTGTTGGTAGAAATCACAAGAATGCTAGCAATAGGGCTCCCAATTATTGGACCCGGAATTCTCGAATTGCTGATCCTACTATCTGGACATGTATTTGCCATGGTGATGCTATCAGCCGCTGTTTTTCAATTTACACTTACAGCTTGAAACTGAACTGCAATCATAATGTTCATATTGATGTCTACCACCGAATCGAGCCGAGTAAGGGACGTGAAGAAGTGAACACAAAGCGCGTGACATTGTATATTCTAACATTAGTAATCACATTCGTCTATCTCTACATGGTCTGGATATTCGCACCGCCAGAAGTGAACCTAGGAGAGAGGATTAGAATCTTCTTTCAACATGTTGCTCCTGCGCTCATTGGCTATCTAGCATTTGGTGTGACTTTGGTCTGTGGCGTTTTGTATCTCTGGAAGCAGGATTTAAGATATGACCTGGTGGGCGCCGCTTCAATCAAGATAGGCTTGGTCTTCACGACGATTACATTGCTAAGTGGAATGATCTGGGCCAATGCGTCGTGGGGTGTTTATTGGAATTGGGATCCAAGAGAAACGACTACCCTAATACTATGGATCGCATATGCATGCCTGATTGCATACCGAGCCTCGGTCAATGATAGGGATGTGAGAGCTCAGTATGGGTCAATCTTTGGAATTGTTGCATTTCCAGCTGTTATTCTAAGCTATATCTCAATCAGAGTCTGGGAAACTTTGCATCCTATTGTAATAACTGGTGAAGGACTGCAAATGGGAGCGGAACATGGGATGACTCTGATGTTGAGTCTTATCGCCATTGGGCTTGTTTACGCCTTGATTCTGGAGCTAACCTATAGGATAGATTCTGTCAGTGAAAGACTGATGGAGCTGCGAATGCAAAGGAGTGAGTAAAATGCAGTCACCAGAGATTATCCTTTCAAATGAGCTCTTCACAGTAGCGGTTATACTATGGGTTGGAACATTTTCCCTGCTTTTCTGGCTATTCATAAGAATGACTGGGCTCAATAAAACGATTACAACACTTGCTTCCGTAAGCGGCTATAGCACAAACCTACCAAGGATGCTAAGCAAGATACCGGTGTATGTAGCACTCATACTCGAATTGATTGGTGCGATAGTCCTGCTAGCTGGCTTGTTTGTGTGGATACCGATCCCACTCTTTCCAATGGCAATTGTAATATGGGCTGGAGTGTTTATCATACTGTTCTGGCAGATGGCAAGCATGGAGGCAATTGAGACGTCCTTGGATAAGGTTGCATCAGATATGAGTCAGGAGTGATCATTATGAGTTTGGTTCCGTTACTAGCAATGACAAGGAAGAAACGCATGATTCTCGTTGCTGGTATTCTGACTATAGTTGTTGGGCTAGTTGGATATGGGATGCTCACTTTCTTTGTTGATCCCTATGTCAGCGTTGACGCCGTGGTGGAGAATCCTGAAGCCTATGCGGGACGAACCATTCAGGTGAAAGGAACTCTCCAGCCAGGTTCCATCTCAATCAATCCTGGAAATGTAACACTTATTCTTGAAGGGGATAATCACACCTTATTGGTTATTGTTGAAGCTGACCTCCCGACACTTACAGACGGACAAGAGATGGTAGCGATAGGTGTCCTCGAAGAGAGCGAGCAGCTGCTAATTCGTGCATCTCAAATCCTTGCGAAGTGCCCAAGCAAGTACGAAACAGCTACTACTAATACCTAATCCGCAGTCCTCCACTCATCTCCGAATCTCGTCTTCTCATCGGGAGGACGAGGCTCGTAATGCCAGGGTACAGGTAGCTTAGCGATAATATCTGAGAGGGCAGCGACACGCCTACCAGTCTGTTCTGCCATTCGCATGGCTTCCATGTCATTTCTGATATCGCCGACGTTAAGAGCAAATCCTATAGGCCAAGACACCCCCCCCGGGATGATCATCTCTTTCACAAGCATAAAGAAAATCAATTGATTCAAAGCAGTATCTGCACCCGACTTCCTCGCTACAACAAATGCCGCACCAACCTTTCCCTCTAGATGAGCAAAGCGGCCTGCTCGGTCAATGAAATTCTTCATCTGTGAAGTCACACTCGAGTAATGAACTGGACTCCCGAAAATGATTCCATGTGCCTTTGACATCTTTTCGATGATAGAGTTAAGTCCATCATTTTGAATACACCGACCAAGCTCGTAGCAGTTCAGGCCATGTTTGCAGGGGGTGATCTCCACGTCAGCAATCTCTATGAAATCGATATCAGCTCCAAACTCCTCTGCTGCTTTAAGAGCAGTTTCAACAAGTGTTGAGGTATTGCCGCCTTGTCTATTGCTTCCGGATATGCCTAAAACCCGTGCCATATTGAAACCTTCGACTAGCAGTTATGCTGGCATGAGATTCAATTTGTAACCAAGTTCTTAAGTTTCGCTATAATAAAAAAGAAAATGAATGCCACTAAAATTAACGCTTTAGTGGCATAGAGGGTTGTATCATGGCCAATATCATTCATTTTCAGCAGATATTGGGATTTCATGTTCCAGTTTGTCTTCTTCAGAACCGTAGAGATCTTCATGCTTTCCTTTGAGGGCTTTTCTGAGATTAGAGAACTCCATGGCATTCAAAGGTAGCAGGGCCATTATCATTAGGAAGGTGCCAAGCCAAACAAATGAAACCAGAGGAAGAACCCTTGATTCAAGATCTACAGTGTATGTGCCTGGACCAAGTTGATTGAAAGTTCGGACTGATACAAACACATCCCTGAATGCGGTTGATTGTACAAATACCTCTTGTGACACCTGCTGCCATAGCGGATTTCCCTTAACGACTATTACGCCGAGCCAAGCGGAACCCCCTTCCACTATTTGCACAAGAACACGCATTTCAAAATCGTATTGATCATTCCAATATACCAAATTTATGTCAGCCACTCCCATCTCAATGCCTGATGCACCTAGCTGTGCTGAATCACCCTCTAGGTAAGAATTGCGTTGATCGATTACTACGTTTTCACTCAGGAAGACACCAAGCAGTAGAACTACGAGACCCAAGTGGAGCATTAGTCGGCCCATTCGCCTCATTGTGAATGCGCCACCCTCTCTGCCTGCCAATGTACGGGCAAAGGCAATAACAAGATATGCAACGCCTCCCAGACCCAAGGGTATCAATGCATTAGCTGGCCAATAAAACGTAGGCAGAGCTTGTTCGATGGTGACTGTTAGAATAGCCAGTACCGCGCCAACACCGATTAGAGCCATTACCAGAATCGATTTCAGCTTCATACGGAAGAGTGTGCTTCTCATGCAGTAGAATGCTGAAGCTATGAGAAAAAGTGAGCCTAGATAGAATCCAGCCCTGAAGAACTCCAACCCCACTGAAACCATGTTCTCGGTAAAGCCAAGTGGATCAATAATGGCTTCGCCAAGATTGATTGCCGCAGGCAACACGACTCCAGACACTGATGTGGTGAGAATGACCAAAATACCAATCAAGGCGACTTTTAGGGAGAAATCCCTGATGTTGGATAGAGAGAAGAAACTCCAACCCTGATCATCGTCTTCATCCTGCAAATCAATATAGCCTGCTCTTATGGTGAGCAGAGTAGCTAGCAAGAAGTTGAATAGAACAGTTGCAAGCATTGTCCAGCTGACTAAAGTGATTGAGAACCCATGTACGGAATTGAGAACGCCACTCCTAGTCACCCAAGTGGCGTATATCACTGTCACATAGGTGAATACTAGGAATGAGTCTCTCAGAACATCATTTCTTTTGAAAATAGCGTTCGCATGGAAGTATGCTGTCAGAAGCAACCAAGGAACAAGAGAGGTGGTTTCTACGGGATCCCATGCCCAATATCCGCCCCATCCTAAAACTGTGTATGCCCAGTAGGCTCCAATTGCAATTCCCAGGGAGAGTATAAGCCATGAGGCTACTGTCATGAATCGGGTAAGAAACTCCAGAGCGGGTATAGGCTCAGCATTTCGCTCCTCAGAGCGTACAGTAAAGCCCGCTAGCTTGACAGAGAATGGTATCACAGCAATTGCGTAGGCAATGAATACAATAGGCGGATGGATGGCGTTCCAAAATGTACTCAAAAGAGGATTAAGTCCCAAGCCTTCAGAAGGAATGCTTCCAACAACTAATTGGAACGGATCTGATGTTAATGCATTTGCTGCAATCAATACTGTCTGCAACGCGACAAGAATTGCGCCTCTGTACACAATTGTATCATCTTCATATCCTCGAAGGACCATTCTGTAAGTCATCACTAAGAGAAATGAAATGGCAGTCCAGAATAGTAGTGAGCCTTGTTGCCCAGCCCAAAGTGAGGAAATCTTAAGCCACCAAACAGAAGTTGAATCCGTTGTTAAATACACATAATCATATTGAAACTGATTCCCGAAAATTAGACTTAACATATAGAATGCCGAACCTAGGGCAGCGAGAGTTCCTACTGATACAAACATCATAGAGATAGTATCATAATTTCTAATCCTAGGTCCCAATAGTAGGATGGCAATGTCAATCACACCAGCTCCTGCTGCTATAATGAGCAATATCGTACCAATGTCCATTCTGCAATCTCTCCTTTGTTATGCTCCTCTTGTCGACCTTCTTTGCCTCGGTTTCTTTTTTGTGGACCTCTTGCGAGCCTCCTTCTTTAGCTCCCTCTGAGTGGAAAGAGATCGTTCTCGTCGAATTCTTGTTATGCCGTATCCAACACCAGGTGCCACAACAAGGCCTATAGCGGCAGCAGTCTGCCATTGAGACCAGGGTGTTACAAATATGGGTGGTCCAAGAATTGTCAATCTATAGAAGGCGCTTTCGCCCACATTGCCCGACTCGTCTTCAGCGACACTATAGTATGAAACCACATCACCTTGAACGAAGCTACCAAGCTCTACTTGCCATACCAGATATTCCTCATCTGCTCCAACTAATGTGAAGTTCTTTGGCTCGTACGTACCATCATTCACCTTCCAAAATAGCTGGAAGTAAGTGAGGAAACAATGCGTGGGAAACTCATAGGTTCCAAACTCAACGATTACATTATCGCCAACTCTAACCTCATCGGGTGGATATACCGTTCTTAGTAAGACGACGGGTTCCCAGATGTCCTCACGTACGGTGAAATAATACGAGCCAGCAATGAAGGTCTTGCCGAGAGTGTCGTTAGCTACTATCACGAAGTTAACTTGAGTGCCATCAGTCATGGCGTCAATTGTGGTGTTGTACACGCCTCCAAAACCTGGACTTGGCATAAGCTCAATTAATGTCACATTTGTATCTCCACCATGAGATATGCTGCAATTAGCAATGACAGTGTCTACACCATCAGCATCCAGTACTGTAGCTAGGAAGGTAATATCATCAATAGGACGAGGATTTGTTGGAGTCACGCGAACATACGAAACAACCGGAAGACCATAACTCCAGATTCGCTCTAATGCGAGCATTCCTAATGCCTGGACTCCCGTGTAATGATACTGCCATTCCTCGTCGAAGACTGTAAACTCCTGGTCCCCGTTTGCATAGAATCCTCCATTGATCTTATCCCAGAGCTTTGATAGGACTATATCTAATGTATCGATTATTAGCTGTATGTAGAATGTATCCAAAGTCGCTTCGTACAGTTCCTCCTCTGCCCGAACCATCTGAAACTGAATCTCGGTTGCTTTGTAAGTCTCTGTACCTTCATAATCTGTGGGAGCATAAGGAACGCCATTCAGCGTTTCTGCGTACCATGCACCGAATGTCTGATCCCAGTTGTAGGACAAGAGTGCATCATGTGCTTCTTCAGCCCAATTCAGGAGCGATCCATTACCCGTCAATTGATAGCCTCTCAAAAGGGTTCGAATCGCCATTGCATTCAAGTCAGTTATAACAACGGACGGAGGCCTGGACAATGCGCCTACACTTGGCTCACCACCAGATCTATTTGTGGCAATCCTAAAGCCTTGGTAAATACTCTCATTGTATTGCCTCATGTGCCTAACCATGAAATCAACCGAGTTCTCCGCCATGGATATCATTGTGGAGTTCGAATACTCAGTACCCGCATCAAACAGAGCAAGAGCTCCAAGAGCGAGATGATCAAGTCGCTTGCCATTGTTGGGATATGTTTCCAGCACATCATCAGTCACTGAACCATTTCGGTATGCAATGAACGAGAGACCCCCATATATGTCATCATAGAGAATGTCTGTCAATGCTCTAATAGCTGATTCTTTTTCAGCAGAGAAATCAAGGCTCGAATTCGCAGACTCCGCCATTGAAAGAGCGTAATAGGCATAGGCTTGAATTCCAGCTCTTTTCGATTCCATTATATCGACTATCGTAGGATTAACGTGTGCAGAACCTATTGGACGATATACATAGAAACCAGGATAGGATGGATCCAAGAAAAGCTCAACCATTGTAAGAGCTGCCCTTGACAAAATCTCAGCTAATGTTGCGTTAGCAGTCATATTGTAGACTCTGCTCATGGATGCTATAGCCCAGTAATAGTCTATCAGACTCTGAACAGGAATCTGTCCCCCGAGAGCTGTCCATGCGGTGGCGCTCCAGTCACCGAAACCAAGATGGAATACTGTTCCATAGTCTGCATCTACGAGATGTTCAATCATAATGTCAGATGTTGCTAAAGCGAAGTCATAGTAAGAACTCACATTGAACTGAGTCTCTTCTTGTGCAGGATATGGCATATCCTCTATCAGGATTGCAGAACCGTTATGAACAGGCAATGGCTCTGCAGTCATTGTATTCGAAGCCACGATTAGGATCATAATCGTGACAACTATGAAATTTCGATACATTGTATCAATAGCTCCTAAGATAAGTCTGCGGTCGAAGTCGATGACCATTTGAAGTTATCCGAATGGCATACTGCTAGCGTTAGTCACGCATGCGGGACTCATAGGTGAAAAAATAGGGGGAACGGATGCTTATGCATCCGTAGTCGCCCATGAGTTAATTCCAACCTTGTTCGCTCTATCGTCGACGTCCGACGAGAATTCCTAGAACCAAACCAATGACAATACCACCAACACTACCAGCGACGATGAGAAGTGTGTCTGCACCGATAACAGTAACGGTAGTGGTGATTGTATTTGTGACAGTCACAGTGACTTCTTCGGGAACACTCTCATAGAAAGTCGCCTTGGCCTCCAGCAAATCTCTGTAGGCAGCGTTTAGTTCCTCGAAGATAGTCCCAGGATTATGGAATCCTTGCGATCTGTCGTAGCCAAGCAGGTCGAATACATACTCTGCATTATCAATGTCAAGAATGAGATCATCGACAAGAGTATGATCGGCTCCCGCTGTGTCATTGTAGGCGAGAATAAGGGTTCTCAAAGCATCGGATTCAGAGTAGAACTCAGTAGAGAGCGCCGTAAAGGCGTCCTGAATCATCTCCAACTGACCGAGTGCCCATTCCTCAGTGTCCATGTGGCAGAAATCACTCTGGCCGCAAGCGGCAGTGAGATTGAGTGCAAAGCTGTGGTTAACGAACGGATTTCCGCTCTGTCTAGTGAGTGAATATCCGTGGCAGCTAATACACTCAACGCCAGCTAGGTCATGAGGCCCTCCCTTGTAGATTTCATACATTGGATGCCTGAGCTCAATGTGGCAAAGCCCACAGAGCTCTGTTGCATTTGTGGCTCTGATGTAACCTGGAGCCAGCACATCTTCGCTACCTTTGGTAGTTTCGTATAGTTCAGTCCAGTCTGAGTGGACTGCATGACATGCAGGACAGGTTATGGCGTTGTAGTTGCCATCGACATCAGCGAATGTTTCGTCTACATCGGGAGAAGTGGTAGCGAGCTCATCTGGGTTTGTTAGGAAGATTGAACCCTCAGCTGTCATGCAGTGCATGCAGCTTTCGCTCGCATGGCCACTAGCCCTTAAGTCCTCTAGAGAATCCGCATGTGCAGAAGTCGACCACCAGCCACCCTGGTATGGATGATCACCCATTGGGTCACCTGTGTGACAAGTAAGGCATGGCGCACCATCATAGGCCACCCATTCCGCAGCACTGAC
>JAHQWZ010000384.1 GCA_029856425.1 Candidatus Thorarchaeota archaeon | reverse complement strand
CAGAACGTACCTCCAAAGTCGTCAAAAGTACTCGGATAGCCAAAGTTCTTGATAGACATCACCGTAGCACCCGGAGCAACACCTGGTAGGTAATACTCAGTTTCATTCAAAGGATCGGTTTCTTGGTAGACTTTATGACCATATGTACCACGAGATGCAATCGCTCCAGCAAGCCATTGCCCATGGTTGGTTGCACTAGACCCGGAAAATTCTGAATAGATCAGACCAAATCCTAGGCCATCAGCTCTAAACCCACAGAAGAGCTCCTCGTCAGTGGCATTCATGCCTGTGCCCGCGAAGTAGGTCTCATTGAAGTAGTACGTGTAGAAGTTGAGATTGTCATAGATCCAGCCGAGCGAACCAAGACCGTAGTAGTGTGTGCCGTCGTTATAATGCACAACTGGTCCCTTTCCAGTTCCGTCAACTGTGTAGTACCAGCCTCCACTAAAGTCATCCTCGAAGCTCCAGTCCATCATTCCGACCATTTCATCTACGTAGTCGGGTTCATCAGGATCGTCGATGACCTCGTGCCAGTAGTAGTCATTGATCAGCTTCGAGTACGTAGCCATGCCTGCCCAGTCAATGATCAGCTTGCTAGCATCAATCACAAGCGCTGGGGCATACAGGGCATCGAAGTGGTCATCACGCAATTCGAAGACCCAACCAACAGTGTAGTTGTCATAGGTCCCTGGAGCTGGCAGTTCCCAGTCCTTCCAGAGGTAGGCATCGATGAAGGTATCAAGACCACCACCATACAAACCAAAATGCTCATGCACGAGAGTCCTGAGATAGTGAGCTGATGCACTGAATGGCGCCCTTGCAATAATCGGATCCCAATTAGTTACGTTGAGGTAGTACTTGTCCGTTGTCGCATTGTAGTAGGTTAGGGCATAGCCTGCATCAAGCCACGCATCCACATCAGCGACATTTGTAGCATTTGCGTATGTAAGCATCTGGGTTCCTATGCCTGAGGGATCGTATGATGTTGGTCTGCCCAATGCATCAACATCTGCTGCGTCAACCAAGTCAGGAATACTGAAGTCTGTTGAGAAATCAGTGATTGCGACAGTCACACCATCACCTGTGTAGCCCAGACCAGCTGCACCTGATGAACCAAGATCATCAGCGATCTCGAACATGTCAGGTTCAGGCGCATCAGAACGCATGTCAACTTTCGGTATTGTCTTATCAGCTGAGATATACATTAAGCTATCGAGCTTTGTGAGTATCTTTGCGTCGGCTGGTGAAAATACTGTACCGTAGACATACGTCGCAAAGCCCATATTGACAGCCCAATAGACCTTGGCATACTCTCTCACAACATCTACATCAGTACCTGGGTAGAGGACAATCAGGAAGTCTACGCCGCCATGCGACGTATCCATCTCAGTGGTAGTTGTTTCTGTTTCGATATAAGATACCAAGAGTGAGTCTATTTTTTGCTCCCTTGCCATAGGATCACTCAATCGCTCATTGATACTATCGATCATGTCGATTGCCTGGTCCACTATGGTGGGGGAGGTGCTGAACGGTGCTGCCTCAGGTGTTCTCATCACAATGGCTGGCGCTAGAAATAGCGAAGCAGTCAGAGTAACAAGAAGAAGCATTACCAAAGCACGCCTCTTGTAAAACATTTCTTTTTTTTCTCCTCTCACTTTACGGCAGAGAAACGAATGTCAGAAGCACAGACCTTTGTAGGTGAGAGTCTGTCCTCTGCCAAAAATACCTCCAGCGCTTATCTAGTAATATTCCGCGAATAGCAAGCGCCTCTCCTCAAAATTGCGTTCTCTACCTTTTGTATGATTGGTCTAATCGGACTGTAACTGCAATTTAAGCATTGCTACACAAATGTAGAACAGCTTGGCGAGAATATTACTTAGGCGATTCTCGAGCTTTTCAGGAGAGCTCTTTTTCTTTCAAGTGCATCGAGTTGGCTTCTTTATGCCATCCATAATCTCACAAGCCATCCTTACAACACGAATGAGTTCTATTCTAGGGGCTGCTA
>JAHQWZ010000383.1 GCA_029856425.1 Candidatus Thorarchaeota archaeon | reverse complement strand
TAGACATCCCCGTAGATAGGCGGTCTGAAATAAAGGAGCTGAGGTGTCAGAACTGCAGCGCTCCACTTCCACTTCCTGCGCCTTATGAAGAAGCTGTTGTCTGTTCACACTGTGGCACTGCGCATCTACTGCCTACCTAGATTGAACTCACGCAAACAACCTATATATGGCAACCAGCGAAGAATCAGATAGACTCCCCTATGGAGGATTAGACCCGGATGCCATACTACCTGGAGTTTAACCAAAACGACTCGCAGTTTCATGAAACAACAAGGACATCGAGTGATGACACAATTTTACTTGTTATCGATGATACACAAAAGAAACTGCTGTTGTCTGTTCCCTCGAATGTTGGAATGATCATAAGAAGAGCTGCTGAACGTCAAGCTCGTGGAATTCAAAAGACCGGATTCCTGTTTGGTGATGGTGGTCGATATGGCCGAGATCACGAACTGGAAGTCCTAGGCGAGGGCGGTCAACTGCCCGACAGACTCCGGCAGAGTCCTAGAGAGGTCTATTAGACTTTCCATCTAACTGCGAGCCCTTTGGGGCTCATTTCTTTTCTATTCTTCTGGAAAGGAGAAACTATTAAGGCAGTGGAACCAGTGCCGATATCCTATAGATAGATAAATCTATATACCTCTTCACTATTGTTAACAGATTGGGGTGCAAAGTGTGGAAAAATGCATCGATGTGAAATACAGCGAAATCAAAAAGAAGCCCGTCGTAGATTCGAAGGGCGTGACTCTTGGCAATATTAATGACTTCGTCTTCTCGATTGAAAATAACAGATTGGTTCCAAAATCCATCATGGTGGGTGGGAGTCGATTGGAAGAGTTGTTGGAGTCACTTGGACTTCGACCTGACGAGGATCCTATTTTCAGTGTGGATAACATTGATGTCATAGGTGAGGACAAAGTCACCTTAAAGGTAGATGGAGAAACTCTATGTTCAACGCTTTGTGAAAACATTTTTGCCGAGAATGACAGAAAGTTATCTCAGATTTCAAAAGCGAAAGTCATCGACTCAGATGGATTCAAGATTGGAAAAGTGATTGATGTCTGGTTTGATGATGATGCTCAGGTGTGGCTTCTTTTGGGTGGTGGTTTCATTGAAGAAACTCTTGAGAAGATTGGTGTGCAGCCAGATATTGACCTCATCGCTGGACCAAAGGATATCGATGTCTTCACAGATGAGGAAATCAAACTAAAGTGGACTCGATTTCAATTGGAGTCCAATTGTGAAAAGGACTATGATCGACTGAAGCGACAACTGGCATCTCGGGATAAACCAAAGGACTACAAGTATGCTCAGCTACGACTTGGACCCTCCCATAGTCAATAGGCTGACTGGTCAAGGATTTGAGAATCACATCAGCTACTGTGAATCCTTGGCAGCTGCCATTAGAAATCTTCATACATCCAGATGTATTTCTTTGGGAATAAATTGGACAGTAATTTCGGGACTGGTCCTGAAATCCAGTCATATGGCTCCAAGTCATGCACACTCAAAGTTCCATAAAGAAGAGCGGATATACCTTCAATCTTGAGAGTAGCATCAGTGTCAGCATCGCCTATTGGTTCGACCTTCATGGTGCCTCCACTCGCATCTATCCAATAGGTTTGATTGTTCCATTCACAATGTGGGTCGGTAACTCGAAACGTGAGCTGGCCATCATTGCTCGCAGGTAGTCCTTCCAAAGCAACCTGCACATCAATGCAGCGTGCCATGTATGTCAATCCAGTCTTGAGCTCGAGAATGTTTCTTCCTTCAATCCATTGATAGTAATCATCAAGTAGCGGATTGACAGGGAGTGAAGCTTTTACTATCTGGTCGGAATGAAGATAGACGAAATTGAGCAATGCGCTTCTTGCGAGATGATTCTCCCAGTACCACTCCTTCACATTCATTGAACCAATATTTGCCTCCCCCATGAAATCAGAATATCCTTTGTGCTGATAGAGCATCATCCCCTCTGCCTTTCCGCCTGGTCCAAATGCAATAGCTGT
>JAHQWZ010000029.1 GCA_029856425.1 Candidatus Thorarchaeota archaeon | reverse complement strand
GAACTCGCTGATAATGGATGGTACCAGTATTGGACATCTCTCCTATGTCGGTGATTCAGTGATTGGACAGAATGTAAACTTTGGAGCAGGAACTATAACTGCTAATCTGAGGCATGATAATCAATCTGTAAGAGTTACGGTTAAGGAAAAGAGAGTGAGTTCAGATCGCAGAAAACTGGGAGCAATAATCGGAGACAATGTCAAGACTGGAATAGGTACTCTCCTAGCACCCGGAGTTGTACTCCATCAAGGTGCAAGGACTGGCATTGGAGCTGTCGTGGAACGAGATGTAGCGCCGGGCAAGCTAGTCTATACTGTTCATGATCTATCGGAAAACGACCTCAAGACTGACGATTAGTGCTATTGAGTACTTAATGAGGTACAAGCTTTGTCTAAGACCCGACTCAGAGAACACAATATAGTTGTGAAGGACCTGAGAGAGGTCAGTATATTTGTTGGATACTGCTATCCCTCCACGTATAGAGCAGGCATGACTGGACTTGCCACGCACTTGTTTTACGCACTCCTCAATACCAGAAGCGACGTTTCGTGCGAGCGTTATTTTCGTTTTGATGTTCCATCACCTGTTCACTCTCTGGAAACATCTAGACCACTATCAGAAAATCATATTGTGGCATTTTCTTTGACCTGGGAAGAAGATATTGTCAATCTCATACAGATGCTAGAGCTTGGCTCGATTGCTATAGAGGCTAAGGACAGGGATGAGAACAGCCCCATTGTGCTTGTTGGCGGTCCAGTTGTAAGCTCTAATCCAGAACCTTACGTTGATTTTGTGGATGCATTTGCTATTGGTGAGGGAGACCTTGTAATTCATGACGTCATCGATGCTGTCAAGAATTCCTCTTCCAGATTAGACGCTCTGCAGGATCTATCAGAGATTCCAGGAGTATATGTTCCAGCTGCTGAACCATCTTCGGTGGCTAGAATTATCATAGACGACCTTGATTCGCTTGTATATCCTACCTCGCAGATTATTCCTGAGGTTCCGGAAGGGTCACTGTTTGAACCCGTTTTTGGAAGGTCATTCCTAGTCGAGGTTACACGTGGATGTGGGCACTCATGCAAGTTTTGCCTGATTGGACACATTTGTCGTCCCCGCAGAATCAGATCTCTTGACAGACTAAAAGAGATAATCGCACACGGACTCGAGTCCTCTCCAGTGAACAAAGTGTCACTTATTGGCTCGTCACTTGGTGACCACGATGGTCTGGAAGACCTCGCTCACTGGATTGTAGGACAAGGTGTTGATCTATCAGCCCCATCACTGAGGGCAGACTCAATCACATTGGAGCTTTTGGAGGCATTTGTGAAGGGCGGTCAAAGAACCCTGACAATAGCACCCGAGGCAGGATCAACAAAGCTCAGAAAGGTCATGGGCAAGGGACTTGATGACGAGGATATTGATAGAGCTGTTAGAATCGCCAAGGACGCAGGGTACAAGGCTGTAAAACTCTATTTCATTATTGGTCTTCCAGATGAGTCCCAAGAAGACATCACAGCCATCGCTAGAATGGTCAAGCAGTTGGCTCGCAAATATAGTATCAGGACTACAGCTAGCGTCAATCCATTTGTTCCCAAGGCACACACAAGATGGGAGGGTGAGGTTCAGCCCACGGTTGAAGCACTTCGTGAGAAACTCAAGTTGATTGAGGCGGGCATACGTGATACCCCAAGGGTGACGATGGAGGGTGTAGACCCGAGGAATACAAGAATACAGGCCGCGCTATCAGTTGGTGATCGTTCAATCGGAAAAGTAATCCAACTAGCTGCCAAATATGGTGGACTTGGAGGCTGGAGAAGAGCTGAGAAGGAATCCGGGATCCCGTTCTTCTCATTGGCGAATGATACTCGTTACGCGGATGGAGAACTCCCTTGGTCATTCATAACCAACTAGAATCAACTAGGCCATCTTGGCTACAGTTAAAAGGGAATATTCTAGAAGATTCTTGGAATACATCCCATGATGACTCCTAATTCAGGCTGTCTGGTGGTTAGTAATGGTAGACGAAGAGTTCAGAGAGGACTTCCCAGCGCTTGCAGAGGAGTTGATCGAGGAACGAACTTTGACTCATAGGATAGATGGTGTCCGCACGATGTCTGATGATGAACCTGAAGAGAAGCGGGAGCATAAGACCTTCCTACCAGATGTTGTGGATTATATTCGAAGATGTGATACTGTTTCTCAAGCAATCGAGATTGTGGACTATTTGCTCAGCCGCGATGAGATATCTCAATCTGATGCGCGGGACATCAAGTCCCAACTCAGACAGGATGGTCTGCGAAGCTTTGGTGCCAAGAAGGAAAAGGACCATTATTTGCATCATGGCATAGAACCAGAGTGATGCACAGTCGTCCAATCTGAATCAATGAATTCTGCTTGTTCTATTGATAGGTGCTTATATGACCCCTATCAAGATGAACTGTCCACCATAAGAATTCACATCTTGGCACCTCTAGGCGGAAATGGTGACAAATGTCCAGAACTTCTAAGCAGCCCTGTAAGCGCCTCTCTCCTTAGCCCAAGAGATAGTATCAGGATCGCATCTCTTAAGTTCTCGCTCTGGGAACTCGCTCAATAGGTTCCATCCCAAGTCTAGAGTCTGTTCAAAGGAGCGGTCCTCAAACTCACCCTGACCAATGAACTCTGCTTCAAAGCGGTCGGCAAACTTCAGATATTTCTGGTCACGGTCTGTAAGTGCCTCAGAACCCACTACAGCAACAAGGTCCCTTAGGTCTATGCCTTCAGAGTATCCGTAGTAGAGCTGAGCTTGGACCTCCTTGTGATCAAAGCGTGTCATACCTTCTCCGATACCTTCCTTCATGAGCCTGCTAAGTGATGGTCCAGGGTCAATTGGGGGATAGACGCCGCGCCTGTGAAGGCCCCGGCTTAGCGGGAGCTGACCTTCAGTGATATAGCCAGTGAGGTCAGGGATGGGATGAGTCATGTCATCCTGAGGCATCGAGAGGATTGGCATCTGTGTGATGGTTCCATTCCTTCCGTTGATACGGCCAGCCCGTTCATAAATCAGGCTAAGGTCAGTATAAAGATAACCAGGATACCCACGACGACCTGGCACTTCGGATCTTGCAGCACTAATCTCTCTCAGCGCTTCAGCATAGTTTGTCATGTCAGTCAGAATGACAAGCACGTGCATATCCGACTCATAGGCCAGATATTCTGCTGCCGTTAGTGCAGCCCTTGGAGTGATGATTCGCTCAATAGCTGGGTCATTTGCCAGATTCAGAAACAGTGTAGTGTGTTCCAGTGCTCCAGTTTCCTCGAAGGACTTCATAAAGTACTGTGCCTCTGTAGCTGTAATGCCCATGGCTGCGAATACAATAGCGAATTCCCCTTCTTCACCAGGAATCTTGGACTGCCTGACAATCTGAGCAGCGATTCTGTTGTGGGGAAGGCCTGAACCTGAGAAGATAGGAAGCTTCTGGCCCCGGACTAGAGTATTCAAGCCATCTATGACCGAAAGACCCGTCTGGATTGGCTGCCTAGGATACTGTCGAGCATAGGGATTAATCGGTGAACCGTAGATGTCCCAATGATCCTCAGCAGTGAGCTTTGGACCGTCGTCCAGAGGATTTCCAGACCCGTCAAGAACACGTCCTAGAATCTCAGAAGAAACAGGAAGTTTCAAGGTTTCGCCAGTGAAACGGACAGCAGTGACATCAGTATCTAGGCCACTTGTTCCTTCGAAGACCTGTATAACGGCTCTTCCTCTACCCGTTTCAAGAACCGTGCCTGTCAGAAGCTCTCCCGAAGGAGCGCGAATTCTGACAACTTCGTTATAACTGACATTATGAGTGCCTTCCACAACAAGCAGCGGTCCACTCACATCTGATACGGTACGATAAGCAACAGAGGATTTCTTTGACATGTCTACTAGCCGCCTCAGGTCTTCTTGTCTGGTCTTGCTCGGCTCGGTAAATATTTCCTGGTTTTAAGACTTACCGTGTGGTTTGAGGGAGTCTATATCCATGGAGCTATGTGAAAGAAGGCAAGAATCGGAGCGAAAAGCAGAGCTCTGACAATCAGAGATTGCCCTCTCCCTTTGAGATCTCCTGAAAGTGGAGTGAAGTACATTATAGCCCCTGATAGAATGCATACAGCTGCAACAATGTCACCAATAGTCACTAGAAGAAAGACCAGCTCGGCATCTGTCATGCCAATAAGACTCAGCCATGCACTCGTTGCGCGATCTAGGTTAATAGGCTCCGTTCCGATTATCCCAGCAAAGGTATCCAGAACATAAGGGCCCAAGATGTAAATTGCGACGCCCATTATAACTAGCGTTTTTCCGAGCCCGTCACTTAGACCAGTGACGTATATCATGAATCCTAGAAGAACAAGCATCAGATAGCCACGGATGACTAGCGCTAGCAAAACATTGAGCATTAGTCCTGCTAGGTCCATCCAGGGTCCATATGTAGGAATCTCAAATGGGGATTGAACCATCAAGGCTATAATCGGTGAAACCATTGAGTCCACAGGATGTTGTCACGCCCACTGCATTTAACCGCCACTCATCTAAGCTCCTGCTTCAATATCTCAAAGTCTGCCTTCACCACATCTTTGAACGTTGGAAACCTGAGTGCTGCTGCGGGATGATAGGTGATGAAGTAGGTGCATTTGTCCACTTTGTAGAATTTCCCATGAGCCTCAGCCATCTTCCATGGACCAATTATAGACGATACAGCGACACCGCCAAGAAGCACAATAATCTGTGGATTGATTATCTCGATTTGGCGTTCAAGATATGGCCTGCAAGCCTCTATCTCACTCCGAGTCGGAGTTCGATTCTTTGGAGGTCTTGACTTCAAAACCGACGTGATGAAGACCTCACTCCTTGAGAGACCTATTCCTGAAATCAGTGTAGTTAGGAAATCACCTGAACGTCCGACAAACGGGCGGCCTGTTTCATCTTCTCTGGCCCCGGGGGCTTCACCAACAAACATCAATTTGGCAGTGACAGACCCCTCTCCAGGAACTGGATTCTTGCGTGATATGTATAGAGGACATTTTTCGCATTCTGTTATCTCTTTATGAAGTCGGTCCAATTCCTTTTGACGAGTCATCTCTTGTCATCTGTGGCACTCTCTCCCGATAAACTCCACTATAATCTGCAGTGATTGGTATTCAGTAAGAGTTACTCGGCAGGTTTAGACATAACCATACCAGAGTCAGAGAGTTCTTGGTACAGTGTTTGGAACTCACGCTCCATCTTGGTCTCAATTGCGTCCAACGTTGAATCGTAGCTGTCCCAAGGTGCAATCTTCATTCGCGCGATGTTATCAAGAACGCTGAACTCGAGGAGTCTCCTGACGTGAACACCCACACTGACAGCCTCAGCCATCTTACGAGCGAAATTGATGATGACCCGAAGCATGCGGTAGGTCTTTCCGGGTGGGCAGTAGGTGTCAATTTCGTGCAGAGCGCTCTGTGTGAGGAAGTCTTCCTTGATCATCCTTGCAGCCTCCAGAGTTGCACGTTCTGACTCAGGAAGTGCATCGGGTCCGACGAGCTGTACAATCTCTCGGAGTTCCTGATCTTTCTGCAATAGGGCCATTGCCTCAGTCACAAGTTCAGGCCAATCAGCTCCAAGATTCTCCTTGTGCCATTCCTCGAGTGTATTTTGATATAGCGAATAGCTAGTCAAGGAGTTGATAGCTGGGAAGAACCTCCGTGCAGCCAGGTCTTTATCGAGAGCCCAAAACACTTTCACAATCCTCAAAGTTGCTTGGGTCACCGGCTCCGAGAAGTCACCTCCAGGTGGTGAAACTGCACCACAGATGGTGATTGAGCCTAGGCGGTTTCCGGAGCCCAACGCTTTCACGCGTCCGCCTCGTTCGTAGAACTGAGCAAGTCGAGACCCCAAATATGCGGGGTAGCCTTCTTCTGATGGCAGCTGACCAAGCCGGCCAGATATCTCACGAAGAGCCTCTGCCCAACGTGATGTGGAGTCTGCCATTAGAGCTACATCATAACCTTGGTCTCTGAAGTACTCGGCCAATGTGACTGCAACATAAATAGAGGCTTCACGTGCAGCCACTGGCATGTTTGATGTGTTGGCAATCAGTACTGTGCGTTCCATTAGAGGTCGGCCACTCTGCGGGTCCTTTAGATGAGGCCACTCTTCAAGAGCCTCTGTCATCTCGTTCCCACGCTCTCCACAACCAACGTACACGACTACCTGTGCATCAGCCCACTTTGCGAACTGGTGGAGTGTCACCGTCTTGCCTGTTCCGAAGCCTCCGGGGATAGCTCCAGTTCCGCCTTTTGCCTGGGGCATAAACGTGTCAATGACTCTCTGTCCAGTGATTAGAGGCGTGTCCATGGGGACACGGCCCTTGAACGGCCGTCCAATCCGTACAGGAGTCCGTTGTAGCATTACAACATCATGGACGTCACCATGACTGTCCTTTACTTTGCAGATTGTTTCTACAACTGTGTACTCGCCAGGTGATACTATCTCGACAACTTCTCCTCTCACACCTAGAGGAACTAGAATCTTTGATGTGATGATCTGTGTTTCAGGGACCTCTCCGATAACGTCACCGGGTTCAACCTTATCGCCAATCTTGACTAATGGCTTGAATTCCCACTTCTTCTCTTTATCGATTCCCTCTACTGTCAGACCTCTGGAGATGAAGTCGCCTGACATTTCGCGGAGCTCTGGAAGAGGACGCTGAATACCATCATAAATGGAGCCTAGAAGACCAGGCCCTAACTCCACTGAAAGAGAGTCACCAGTGGACTCGACCGGTTCTCCAGGCGCTACCCCGGATGTTTCTTCGTAGACCTGTACAGTGCAAGTACCTTCACCAACTTCGATGACCTCTCCGATGAGCTGTTGCTCGCCCACACGTACGACTTCGTACATACGTACTGAGGGGAGTCCCACACATCTCACGACGGGTCCAGCAATGCTCTCAATTCTACCAATGCCATGGCTCATCTTCATTCGCTCCATCATTGTAAAGTTAGACATTAATCTCGATGCCAACGGCCCTCCGAATCAATTCACGTAGGACGTCCTCATATGCACCAGTGGACCCCCGTCTGTCGGGAATCAGCAGTATGACCGGGACGGGTGCCTCAGAGAGCTCCATCAGCGTAGTCCCTATAGGTTTGGCGAGAGGTTCTGTTATGACTATCAGCCCAGTATCTGGGTCTCTGAAGTACCTGGTCAGCGCATTTCGTGTTTCTTCGGGAGTAGTAGGAATGGCACATTCATTGGCTCCAACCATCTGAAAACCAGTGACTGTGTCCCTGTCTCCGATCACTACAATCTTGCTGCCGACCATTCGTTGCTCCGCGCCGTTTTCGTTGTTTCGGGGTTGAAGCAGTATTCTGCTGAGGGGCTGCAACAAATGTCGGGATAATTAAGGTTTTCATTCGACATCGTGGCTAACAATGTATCATTTTGTTTGTGTAAACTGAGCAACGATGTCGGTTTCATCAACCATTGTCCAGCAATAGTGGCATTTGAGAGATATTGGATCCTTGGCCACGACTTGAAACTTAGGTGTGACTGGTTCTCTTTCCTTGTTTGTCACACAGCGCTGGTTCGGACAGGTGATCACATCCTCTATCATATCTGGCAATTGGATACGTGTCTTCCGTGTGACTTTGCCATTCTCAATGAGATTCAGAGTTGCATCCGGGGCTACTAGAGCAACGCGAGCTACTTCATGACCCTCAAGGAATCTATGTTCCAGCTTTACAATGTCCTTACGCCCGGTCTTGGAGCTACTGATGTTCATTGCCAGAGTAACAACGTAGTCCTCTTTCCCAGTTATTCCAAGAATCTGCAATACTTGTAGAGCGTGACCTGCTGTGATGTGATCAATCACAGTTCCATCAGATATTTTGACAACTCGAATGCCTTCGACCTTCTTCCTATCACTCATCTCTGTCCACTGGGAGAGTAGAGAATAGCCTGTTCGTTTTATCCCTTCCTCTCTTTCTATGCGTTTGAGCGCCAACGTTGAAAGCGAAGGTTGAACCAAAATCTCATTTGCGAAGAAAACACTCTCTCATTCGACCACGACGTGTCAGTTCCTCCGGAAGGTCAACCTCGTCCAGTTTGTTGATTGCCACCTGGGTTGGATGTCGAAGTCCTGTATCAGTATCAATTATCTGCCTACATTCAAAGAGTAGTGCGATGTCATAGATTGTACAGTATTCATACTCCATAGACCGTAGTCCCACTCCCAGGTCTGATTTCGCAAACCATACATTCCAACACCGTTTCCACTCCTTCTTGTACCTGTCCAAATCAGGTGATGCCACTATGGGGATCTCCTCACCTAGGTTGGTCGCGAGGACCTCCTTTGCAGTCTTTGGAAGGACATATGTTCCATTGAGGAATCTCACATTCTCAACACGCGGTCGAAGGAAGGTCAGACTTAGTGGACCATTTTCAGTGTCAATCTGCTCGTATGATATGTCAGTCCTCGGTTCCCACGTGTACAGACCACCCTCAGCTGACTGATAATACTCACCTTGTGTGAATGGATTTCTCAGAAGACCAATCACCTCATCAGTCGTTTCATATTCCAATTTCTCTAGGATGTCATCATCTCCTCCTACTAGATGGATGAGATACATCTGATCTTCTTTATTCAAGGCAAAGACCCTGCCATGGTAAGTGCTGTGGAAAAACCGTCTGCATTCACACGGTCTGGTGAGTGTGAGTCAATGCAGCGGACAGAAACCGGGTCCCATCGGAGGAACGATGTTCCAGTGAAGAAGGGCAAAGCTCACAACACTCTGAAGGACTCCGGTCTTTCGGATGCTGGTGACAGCGGTCGTGAGAAGGGTGGAACACAGGAGTTTCTTACAGTTCACTCAAAATTGTGAGATATGGGTTTTGCGAAGGTTGATATGGACAAGACGGAACGACGGGACTGCTTTTCGGTAACACGGTGAGTCGCTTTGGTCCTAGAAGGTCTTGGAAAGGCACTGAACTCAGCACTGAAGAAACTGTTTGGTGCCAGCATCATAGATGAGGAGCTTGTAAAGGAGCTTGCCAAAGACATTCAACGTGCACTTCTCGTTGCTGACGTTGATGTCACACTTGTAATGGCTATAACAAAGAGAGTTGAGGAGCAAGCACTTGATGAGTCCCTCCCAAGAGGGATATCTCGCCGCGAACACATCGTCAAGGTGGTGTGGGACACACTTGCATTCTATCTGGGAGAGAAGACCGTTCCATTGACTATCAATCCCGGAAAACCGAATCTGGTCATGATGGTCGGGATACAGGGTTCAGGAAAGACGACCACCGTTGGCAAACTTGCTCGATACTTCCAGAAGAGGGGAATTAAGACTGGTGTGATTTGCGCTGACAATTTCCGACCTGGCGCCTATAGCCAACTGAAACAACTTGCCGAACGCTCCAATGTGCCCTTCTGGGGAGATGAAGAGGAGAAAGATGCCGTCAAGCTCGCGAAGAAGGGTTATGACGAAATGAGGAAGAGAGGTGTTGAACTCATCCTTCTGGACACCTCTGGAAGGCACCGCGAGGAAACCGGTCTGATTAAGGAGATGCGTGATATCTCAAAAGCTGTCAAGCCTCAGGAGATAGTTCTTGTTGTTGATGGCACCCTAGGACAACAAGCAGGAGTGCAGGCTGAGGCGTTTAGAGATGCAACGGCTATTGGTTCAATCATAGTCACCAAACTTGATGGCAGCGCCAAGGGAGGAGGAGCCCTTTCAGCAGTAGCTGCAACAGGGGCACCAATTAAGTTCCTTGGAACAGGCGAAGGGATGGATGCTGTTGAGCCATTCAATCCCACGAAGTTTGCCGGTCGGCTGCTTGGAATGTCTGACATCAAGGGTCTCATTGAGAAAGTCAGAGAAGCTCAGATAGAGGTCGACGAAGATGCTACTATGCGATTCATGAAAGGTCAGTTCTCGCTTAATGATATGATGGCACAACTTAAGCAGCTCAAGAAGATGGGGCCTATTGGCAAAGTCATGGAGATGCTTGGACTCCAATACAAGCTTCCTGATGACATTGCACAGATCCAAGAGGAGAATATGAAAAAGTGGGAGGTCATCATGAGCTCCATGACTAAGAACGAATTGGACAATCCAAGGATCATCAAATCATCACGAATTCAGAGAATCGCGAGGGGCTCAGGCACCGATACACGTGACGTCCGCGAACTGCTGAAACAGCATCAGCAGATGCAAAAGATGATAAAGCAAATGGGCAGATCGCGCCGAGGAAGGCGCGGGGGAATGCCAGGAATACCAGGACTGCCTGGTATGTAGCAGATTGGGTTATCTCCTAGAGGGCAATCGCTATGATGGACCGGCGCTTTCTGGTCCTTTTTGATGGCTTTCCAATAGAAGAAGCCCAAGTGAAATCTGGAGAGAACACACACCAGGTCATTGTGGCAAGTCGATGTGTTAACGTGGCACTCTTCTTATCAGGAAACCTGCGCAGGAATGTGTCAATAAGCATCGCGTGGGGTGAAACAAGCGACCTCCGTGTAATCACCTTTTCGGGTGAAACCCTTAAGCGAGTTTCACCTGATGAGCGTTCCATCTCATTCTTTCTACTAAAGTCAACACGTGTAGTTGAGCGCCTATCAGTCGACCAAGCGATATTGATGGATAATGGCATCGAGGTGGCACGAACAGATTTCAATAGCTTGCTGCAAAAATGGGATCCATCAAATGTGTATGTGTCAGTGATGGGAAACGAAGATTCAGAGCAAACAGACAACAGGACGACAGGCGTCTTTGTCTACGGAATAGGAACGCATGAGAATCCGAAAATGAAAAAGCAATTCCTTGCTATTCCTAGACCACCGAATCCTGAGCGATTCATACTCGATATAAATCTGAAATCAGATTGGAATGATTGAAAACCTTCATAATGAGAACTTTCAGAAGGAAATCCTAGACAGAAAACTGATAATGGTGCAACGCTTTGCCGACCAATGTAACGCCTGAGTTTGACAAGCAAAGGCAGATCTATGAGGACACAGAAGATTTAGCTCAGCGTATTGTAGAGCTAGAGAAGCTATTGTCCTTAGCCCCTAGGCATAAGGGTGCCGAAAGGATGGTTGGTGACTACCGCAAGAAGCTAGCACAGCTCAAGGCGAAGGTTGAGAAACAGAGAGAGCAAGAGCGAACAAGAAAAGGAACACGGGGAGCAGAAGAGGGAGTCATCAGAAAGGAAGGTGCAGGCCAAGTCTGTCTCTTGGGCGTGACTAACAGCGGCAAGTCTACCATAATAAATTCCGTCACAAATGCCGAACTTGATGTTGGAGATTATCCTTTCACTACACCGATTCCTACACCTGCAATGCTCATCCTTGAAGACATTAACATCCAGCTCGTGGAGATTCCGGGACTGTTTAAAGGTTTTAGAGAGTCGGGAATGGGCCGTCAAGCACTCGCAGTGGCACGAAATACTGACTGCATAGCACTTGTTGTCGACCTCTCACAGGACATCGATATGCAGATGGGCATCATTCTGAGTGAGCTTGACGGGGCTAGAGTGAGACTGAATAGAGAGCAGAGTGCAGTAAGAATTGAGCGGGTTGGCCTGGGTGGCCATATGATCTATGGAGCTCAGAACTATCAAGGTGACATTGAAGAAGTCAAGGAATACCTCAGGGCACGAAGAATATCCAATATAATCGTTCGATTGCAGAAACCTGCAACATTTGAACAGCTTGTGGACGCGATGGATGCGAGTGTGGCATATGTGAGGGCGCTTGTGATTGCCACAAAGGGTGATGTGCCAGGGTCTGAAGATAGGTTTGCCGAACTGACGGAGAAGTATGGAAAGCGTTTCGAGATATTTCCAATCTCTGCCAAAACGGGAGAGAACCTGGATGGAATGAAGTGGGCGCTGTATGACCATCTCGACATACTGAGGGTCTACACAAAGATACCTGGGAAAAAGAGAGAGGACAAGCCGATTGTCCTTCCAGAGGGGGCAATTGTTGAGGACGCTGCTGCAAAGGTGCACAAAGAGCTTTTCGTCGAGAGGTTCCGGGCTGCGGTGATATTCCGCGCAAATGACAAGATAAAGCGCAGACAGGTGGGACTCAGCTATCCCCTTGAAGATGGTGACATCCTGCAGCTAATGAGCAGGTAGATTGGTGCTCGAAATTGACCGGACTATCGAACATTACAGTCGTAATAGTTAGCCCATTGAACCCCGGAAACGTTGGATTCGCTGCAAGGGTCTTGGCTAACTTTGGGGTCAGCAAGCTTAGGATTGTGGGAGAGGACCCTCGAAATGACCAGTACGCAAAGATGTTCTCAGTTCGGGCAGTAGAAGTCCTTGAAAGGGCAGGAATATTCCCAAGTCTGGAAGAGGCTCTGAGTGATATGCATGCTTCTTGGGCAGCCACAGCGAGAGTAGGTCGAAATCATAGTGTGACTCGCGCGGCTGTACCTCTTCCCGATTTGCCAGACCCTTTTAGTGTGGGTGGAGATGTTGCGCTAGTGTTTGGAAGAGA